>CADDZK010000362.1 GCA_902812425.1 Actinomycetota bacterium | reverse complement strand
CCATACCTGAGTACATAGCCGTCCTTGCTAGGTGTCGTTTGCCGCGCATACATTAGACCAACCTAGGGTCCTGTGCGAGCCCTGCGGAATGGGACGCTATTCGCTACAATCTTCGGCGGCTGTTTCATGCAATAGGGAAGGCCCTTGTAGATGGATACGAATACATACTCTGCCCCAGAGAGGTTCCTTGAGCGCTACGGTTGGGAGAAGCTCGCAGCCCTCGCTTGCCGAGGTGTATCCGGGAGCGAGCAGTGAACGAGCGCACCCTCACGCGCAGGGACTTCCTCAAAGTGGCCGGTGCGGGAGCCGCGGGGGCGACCATGCTCGCTGCCGCAGGGTGCAGCGGCCTGACCGGGCAACTCGCGCACGTGTCCGACGAATATCTTCCGACCGGGGGATCGAGAATGAACGTAATACTGGTGATCATAGACAGCTTGAGAAGAGACCACCTCGGTGTCTACGGAAACGATTGGATCAAGACCCCCAACCTCGACGCCCTGGCTAAGGAGAGCCTGCGCTTCGACAGGGCACATCCCGAGTCGCTGCCGACCATCCTCGCGCGGCGTGCCATCCACACGGGGATAAGGACCTTCCCCTTCAGGAACTGGCACAAGTGGTACGACGAGGACGTCAACCTCTGGGGCTGGCAGCCCATCCCCCAGGGCCAGGTCACGCTCGCCGAGATCCTGCTCGGGGAGGGCTTCTACAACCTCATAGTCACCGACACCCTGCACCAGTTCAGGCCCTTCTACGACATGCACCGCGGCTTCCACGCCTTCGACTTCATCAGGGGCCAGGAGAGGGACTTCTTCAGGCCGATAACGCCGGCCTCCGAGAAGAAGATGAAGAACACCCTGATCGGCGGCCCGAGCGCGGCGCACGCCGAGGAGATCATGCGCCAGTACTGGGCGAACACGATGGGTCGCCAGAGCGAGGAGGACTGGTTCGCCCCGCAGGTGTTCACGAAGGCCGCCGAATACCTGGAGATGGCGAAGAACAGCCAGCCTTTCTTCATGGTGGTCGACAACTACGATCCACATGAGCCGTGGGACCCACCGCAGAAGTACATCGACCTCTACAGCGACGGCTTCGAAGGTCCCGAGCCCGTAACCTCGAGCAGCGGGCCCTCTGACTGGCTCACCGAGGCCCAGCTCAAGCGGATGCACGCGCGCTACTCCGCCGAGGCGACGATGGCCGACCACTGGCTCGGACACTTCCTCGACAAGGCTGATGGGCTAGGAATTCTGGACAACACCATGCTGATCCTGCTCTCAGACCACGGGCACGCCTTCGGGGAGCACGGCTACGCCGGCAAGGTTCCTGCGGCGATGTACCCCGAGCTCGTCGACACCGTCTTCTTTATCCGCCATCCCGGAGGCAAGGGTGCGGGACAGAGGAGCGACTACTACGCCTCAACCCACGACGTGGCTCCGACGATCCTCGGCTCGATGGGCCTCCCTCGCCACCCGCAGATGGAGGGCCAGGACCTCTCTGTCGTGCTCGACGGGAAGGAGCCAGAGCCGAGGCCCCACTTCACTGCCGGCTACCACGACCACGTCTGGACCCGCGACGAGAGATACTCGATGTTCTGCCGCTACGACGGTGCAGACCCCCACCTCTTCGACCTGGACAACGACCCGAAGATGGACAAGAACATCGCCTCGTCGAACCCCGATTTGGTGAAGAAGATGTTCAACGGCTACATAATCAAGGACGCCGGCGGCCCCCTGCCCCACTACTAATCGAGGACGCCCTGGTGTACTGGAGAGGTGAGGGAAGTTTTGCGTAGGCTTTTGTTATTCCCCCTGAGATGGAGCGGCATACTGTGCGTGCCGGGCGGCGTGCTCTGGGCGCTCTCTCCCACGGGCGTCTACATCTCCAATTTCGCTTTCCACACCCCGAACGTCTTCTGGAAGATGTTCTGGCCGGCCCCGCTGCTCATCCTCCTCGGGCTCGTCGGTTTGCAGATAAGGCAGTGGGACCGCTCTGGTCTCCTGGAGAAGGTGGGGTTCTCCGTGGCAGCCCTGGGGCTTGTCATGGTCATAGCCGGCGACATCGGTTTGTACTGGCTGGGTATCGACGACATCTTCATCGTGGCCGCGCCGGCGTACCGTACCTTCAGGATCGGGCTGCTCGTTCTGGCCGTGGGATCTATCCTCTTCGCCGTCAGTGCCCCTCGCGAGGGGGCGCTGCCTACCTGGGGCCTTCTGCCCTTCGTCCTCGGGGCGCTGTGCGGCCTGATCTCCTTTTCGCACGATCTCGGCACCTTCGGCGCCGCACTGTGGATCCTGTTCGGCCTCGGATGGGCGTGGCTGGGTCTCTCCCTCGTGGTAAGGGGCTTCTCCTCTTTCCTGCGAACGAGACGTACGATGGGCGGTGTCGCCGCGAAACGGTGACCTGCAAGGTCAGAGAGTGTTCCTGCGACGTCTCTTGAGCGATGGTGTTGGGCCTCAGGGCACGATGGAGGTTCAGAGGTTCTTCTCGGGACCCACCCTTGAGGAGGGGATGCATATCCTGCGTCACTACAAAGCCGACTACGTCCTGGTCCATACGAACTCTCCCTTCGACAGAGGGTTGCACCACCTCCCCGGCTTCGTACGTCTGGATACCCTGGGCGAGAGGCATAGCCTCTTCGCCGTGGATAGAGGGTCTGCCCGGCGCACCATAAAACCGACCTGTTGGTCTCGAATGGGGAGATCGGTTAGTATGCGGCTCGCCGTGGCGACGCTGGAGGGGATGTTGAGCCGACTCTGCGACTATAGGGCGCACAGGAGAAGGGCCGTGGGCCTGGACCACCCGCGTTCCCCGGCGCAAGGAGACGCATGACGGAGGGCATCGGGCGCACCCGCACGTTCAGCTGGGAGGACCCTGCGTCGGGCGCCGAGGCCGCCAGGAGGATGAGCGGGCTCGAGTACCTGCGGGCGATGAGGCGGGAGGAGCTTCCGGCCCCGCCGATGGCCGAGCTGATGGGCTTCGGGTTCGCGGAGATAGACGAGGGCCGTGTCGTCATCGAGTGCGTGCCCGCCGAGTACCACTACAACCCGATCGGCGCCGTCCATGGCGGTCTCGCCTGCACGCTCTTCGACTCGGCGATGGGCTGCGCCGTGCATACGGAGCTTCCTGCCGGCGCAGGCTACACCACCGTCGAACTCAAGGTGAACCTGCTGCGTCCGATCACGGTAGAGACAGGACGCCTGCTCTGCGAGGGCGAGACCATCTACGTCGGAGGACGCATAGCCACCGCCGAGGCCCGCCTGAACGACGAATCGGGCAAGCTCTACGGACACGCGACGACGACGTGCATGATCTTCCGCGAAGACGCGAGAGAGCGCTCCGTCGGCGAGGGCGCATAGAGATCAGGGACCGTCGGCCTGGCTCCGACTACTCCTCTCTTTGAGGAGGAACGTCCTCACCTCTTCGTTGAAGGTCTCCGACCGCTCGTCGTGCGGCAGGAGGGCCGCGTCCTTGAAGATGCGCGGCTCGGAGCGGGGGTTGTGCCCGACGAAACGCTCCGCCTCGCTTGCCGGGGCCGTCCTCGCTTCGAGACCCCAGCAGATCATGGTCCTGTGCGGCACCCGTGGCCAGAGGTCGGCTACTCCGAGGTTGAGCTTGCCCGAGACGAAGGCCGCGGGGAAGTACCTCGCTCCCGGACTGTGGCTCGTGCGGTAGTAATCCTCGACGAGCCCTCCTGTCACGTTCCCCTCGTCGTGGTAGGCGATGCTAGCGAGATAGTACCGAATACCCCACCTGGAGACGATGGTGTGGTAGAGCGTATTCCCGAGAACAGGCGCGAGGAAGAGACCGTAGATCACATCTCCAAGCAGCCCCGAGGGACGCTCGAGCGTCCCATACCCCGTCGGACAGATGAGGACGAGCTTCTTGAAGAGCCTGGGACTCCTGACGGCGGCGGGCACGACGAGCGCCGCCGAGAGCGAGCTGGCGACGAGATGCGCCTGGCCCCCGATCTCCTCCCTCACGAAGTCCTCGACCTGCGAGGTGACGTCCTCAGGCCCGTAGCGCCGCCGCGGCCTCTCGGAGAGGCCGCACCCGAGTAGATCCAACGCATACACCCTGAAGCTCCTCGATAACGCCTCGAGGTTCTTGCGGAACTCGAAGGAGGACGCACCGGCGTAGACGCCGTGCACCATTACCAGCGGCTCTCCCTCCCCTGCCACCGAGTATGCG
>CADDZK010000361.1 GCA_902812425.1 Actinomycetota bacterium | reverse complement strand
GTACTGCAGAACGCCCGCCTGAAGGGAGAGCTGCGCATCTCTTACCTCTCGACCGTGGAAGTGCTCGCCGAGGCCATAGAGGCGAAGGACCCTTTCCTGCGGGGACATTCGGACGACGTCTCGGACTACGTGGCTGCGGTCGCCGACACCTTCGGGCTGCCACCCACCCGGCGGGAAGAGCTCGTCTTCGGCTCGCTGCTACACGACGTCGGGAAAATCGGGATAAGCGAGCGCATCCTTCTGAAACCCGCCTCTCTGTCGCCGGAGGAGCGCGCCGTGGTGGAGCTGCACCCCCGCATCGGCTACAGGCTCGTGTACCAGGTGCCCGCGCTGCGTCCCATCGCCGCCGCCGTCCTCCACCACCACGAGCGCTTCGACGGCGGCGGCTATCCTTCCGGGCTCCGCGGCGAGCAGATACCGCTAGAGGCGCGGATCATCTGCGTGGCCGATGCCTTCAGCGCGATGGTCTCGGACCGTCCCTATCGTGAGCCCATAGACCCTGACGAAGCCTGCGCGGAGCTGGAGCGCTGCGCGGGGACGCAGTTCGACCCGGGGATCGTGAGGGCCTTCGTCGAGGAGGTCCGCCGCAACCCGCTGGCGCTCCAGGATAGACGCCCGAGCGTGGAAGACCCCGAATTGGAGGTCCTCCGAGAAGCCGGGGAGCCGGTGTTCGGCCAGGGTCCGCTCGCCGAGATCGACAACCTCACGATGCTGTATACCCGACGCCACCTGCATGAGGTGGCGAACGCCGAGGCGCAAAGAGCCTTGGTACAGGGCACCACGTTCGGCGTCGTACTCGTTGAGCTGACGGGGCTCTCCGAGGTCAACAGGCTCAAGGGTTACGCCGCAGGGGACGAGGAGATCAGGGCCGCAGCGTGCACCATTCAGGAGATAGCCGTCCGCCACGGAGCCACGGCCTGCCGCTACGGTGGAAACCGCCTGGCGCTCGTCGTGCCCGACATCGACGAAGCCTCCGCCGAGCTTCTCGCGGCAGAGATCGCCGCCGAGATCGGGCTTGACTCGCGGGCCGCATCCGCGACCTGGCATCCCGGAGAGACCGGCGACTCCGTGGTCGCCCGCGCCCGGTCCGTCCTCAGCAGCTAGAGCCCCTCTCCCGATCCTCTGTATACTACCGGCGTGGCCAGAGTACTCGTCGGTATAACGGGCGGCATCGCTGCGTACAAGGCGCCCGGTCTGATACGGCGCCTCAGAGAGGCGAGACACGAGGTCAGGGCCGTCGCTACCGAGGCGGCGTTCCGCTTTATCCCGGAAGAGACGCTCTCCATCGCCGCAGGCGAGAACGTCCACACGGACGCTACCTGGTGGGAGCACTCTGGCCGCGTCGAGCACGTCGCTCTGGCCCGCTGGGCCGACCTCGTCCTCGTCGCCCCAGCCACGGCGGACTCGATGGCGCGGGCAGCCATCGGGCTCGGCGACGACCTGCTCTCGGCCACGATCCTCGCCGGCGCGAGAGACGTACTGTGGGCCCCTGCTATGAACCCCGAGATGTGGAGCAGCCCGGCCACCATCCGCAACGTCGAGACGCTCAGAAGCTGGGGTCACCGATTCGTGGGCCCCGCCGAGGGTCTCATGGCTTCGGCGGAGGAGGAGCCAGGGGTCGGACGGCTCGCCGACGAGGCGGACATAGTAGCGGCCGTCGAGGAGGCGCTCTCGAAGAGAGGGCCTTGACGAACGCGCTTCGCTACAAAGCCTAGAAGCCCCCGCAGGCCTCGTAATGGTCCTGCAGCCAGCCCTTCCCATCCCTGAAGTACACGACGTTCGCCACCACCCTTCCGTCGCGCACCACGCGCACGGTCCTGTACTCCCTGCTCTTGGGATATCCCGCCAACTCCACCGTGTCGTCGTCCTCGATCCGGTCCGAAAACTGGCGCCTGGTGATCTGGACAGGGTCTCCCTTCTTCCCCTTGGCCCCGGGAGCGAACTCGGCCGACCCGCTGACCGCCGTACCTCCCTGGCACTCTAGTTCGACCGGCTTGTAGACGCCTTGGGGGTCGTCGACCTCGAGCACCCCGTAGTCGAGGCCCGCGCCGTCCACGGGGGGTTTCTCGCAGCCGATCCTGACCTTACCCGGTGGGAAGTCCTCGACGTGCCGGCTCTCTCCGTGCTCCGCTGAGTTGCCCCCTCCCCCACCCTCGGGGTACTCGAACGAGTAGCCGGTGCCTTTCTCGAAGCGGTTGTCTATCACGAAATGAACCCCGTCGGGGTGTGCCTCGACGCGGGGTGTCGACACGCGCGTGCCCTCGGGGCCGCAGACGATGCGGGCCGACGGAGCGGCTCTCTCCCCTTCCGAGGGCTGGGCCGGCTCGGTGCTCTGCTCTCCCTGAGACCTGGTCGGCCCGTCCGTAGAAGATGCCGCGCACCCGCCCGTAAGGACGGCGCACAGACACAACGCGACGACAGCAAATCTCACGGTGCGCGGCACGGTTTTCGCACCGATTCGGCCATAGTTCGCCTCACGCTCCTGAATCTTCCCGACAAGCGAACACTACAGCCTGCGCAGGTAGTCTTTAAGAGCCTGCTCGGTGCTAGGGAAGGCCATCTGGGCCCACGGGAGACCGTCTCGTGGGAAGCTCCTGACGTCCATCGTCTCGTCCAGGGGCGTGGGCTCGCCGCCCGTGACCCTGGCCGCGAAGACGGCTATGGCCGGCACCTCGCCCTCGTAGGTGTAGAGTCCGACGATCTCGTTTATCTCGATCTCCAGCCCCGACTCTTCTAGCACCTCGCGCTCCGCGGCGGCCTCCGCCCTCTCGCCGCGCTCCACGAAGCCGCCGGGGAAGGTCCACTTGCCGTAGCCGGGCTCGATGTCCCGCTGGATCAGCACTATTCCCCCGGAGAGCTCGAAGATCGCGCCCGCCACCAGCTTCGGCCCCAGGTAGAAGACGAAGCCGCAGTTTTCACACACGAGCCGCTCGGGGTCGCCGCGTTTGAGCAGCCGGACTTCAAGGCGGTGGCCGCACCTGGGACAGAAATTGTACTCGGAGGATCTGTGCTCTACTTCCAAAGCATTCTCAGGTTACTAGAGCTACGCCCCGCGTGCTAAAATACCCGCCCACGCGGACGTAGCTCAGTTGGTAGAGCGCCAGCTTCCCAAGCTGGAGGTCGCGGGTTCGAAGCCCGTCGTCCGCTCTGTTCCCCCTCCGGCCTGTATCTACGGCTTCGGCCACGTGGCTTCCAGCAGAAGGCCGTTGTTGTCGAAAAAGAGCGTGTTCTGGATCGGGCCTACGCTCCCTATGGCCGTGGTCTCTACGCCGGCCTCTCGCAGACGTTCGCGCAGCGAGATCCCCGCAGCCTCGTTGGGGAGGGCGAACGCTATGTGCTGCATCCCGACCCTCCCGAGCAGGGGCTCACTGTCCAGTCTCCCCGCCGCGGCGTGGGGTTCGGCGTCCGGTGACTCGAAGAAGTGCAACCCCCAGGTCTCGGCCTCGCCCGGCTTGATAAAGCAGTGTCGGCTGACGGCTCCCTGGGCCGGCCTGTCCACCACCTCACCCACCTGCATACCGAGGCGATCCCGGTAGAAGCGCACCGTCTCATCCAGGTCCCGCGTGACCACCGCGACGTGGTGAAAGCCCCGCCAGGCGATCTCCCTCTCTGCTGTTTCGGACACTTTCTGCCCCATCACTTTTTACTCCAGGTCCAGCATTACGGAGAGTGTAGCGCCCGCAAACGAGGGACGCGGCGGAGCGTCGATCTCCGCCGCGTGTGTCTTCTTGCGTGTAAGCCTCGCGGGGGTTAACTCCCGTTCTGGCTACCGTTCCTCTCGCGGCTGTTGCCCCGGATCTTGCGCATCAGCCACTTGGCCGGGTCGTAGTACTCGTCGGCGACGCGCTCCTTGAGGGGGATGATGGAGTTGTCCGTGATGTGGATGTCCTCCGGGCAGACCTCGGTGCAGCACTTGGTGATGTTGCAGAAGCCGAGGCCGTTCTCCCCCTTGAGGTCGGGCAGCCTATCGGCCTCGTCCTTGGGATGCATCTCCAGCCACTGGTTCCTGACGAAGAACCTGGGGCCGGCGAACTGGGCGTGCTTGTGGTGCGTACGCAAGACGTGGCAGACGTCCTGGCACATAAAGCACTCGATGCACCGCTTCGGCTCGTAGAGGCGCTCGACGTCTTCCTCGTACATCGTGAAGGGTGCCTGCTCGCTCGTCGTGAAGGGCTTGATGCCTTTG
>CADDZK010000360.1 GCA_902812425.1 Actinomycetota bacterium | reverse complement strand
GGATGGAGGAGCCGTCCCTGAGGACGAACTCCGAGAGCACGGTGCCCGTGCCGAAGGTTCTCTCCCCTACTACGGTCGCACGGTCGTTATCCCTCAGGGCCCCGGCCAGTATCTCGGAGCTGGATGCGGAACCCTCGTTCACCAGAACTGCGAGCGGCGCCTGCGTCGATTCAGGGTCGCCTTTGACCGTGATCTCCTCGCGATCTCCGGAGGCGTCCTTGCGGATGTACACGACGCTGCCGGGTTTCAGGAAGTATCCCGCTATCTGAACGGCCTGATCCAGCCTGCCGCCCGGGTTGTTCCTGAGGTCGAGGATAAAGCGCCTGGCACCCGCCGCCTTCGCCTCCTCGAAAGTCTTCTGGAGCTCCTGGGCGCTGTCGTCGGAGAACGAGGAGAGAAGCACGAGGGCGACGTTTGTGTCGGGGATCATCGCCCACGAAGCCACAGGCGAGTTTATCTCGGCGCGCTCGAGGTTGTAGTTGCGCTTCTTGCCTTCGTGCTCGACGGTCAACTCGACCCTCGTCCCCTCCGGTCCCTTGACCTTCTGCACCACCTCGGAGATGTCGTCGTTCCTGACGCTCTTCCCGTTCACGGCGACGACCACGTCGCCCGAACTGATGCCGGCCCTCTCGGCCGGAGAGCCCTCTATGGGGGCGGCGACCACGACCTCACCCTTCTGTGTCTCCAGCTCGACCCCGATACCAACGTACGTCCCCGAGAGGCCGGCATCGTTCTCTTTGCGCTCCTCGGGCGTCAGAAAACGCGTGTGCCCATTGTCCCCGAGCGTCTTGAGCATCCCCTCTATGGCCCCGTACGTCTCTTTCTTGGAGTTTATGGCCTTCTGGTCTACGTAGTTGTTTCTGACGGTGTCGAGGGCCTCGGCGAAGAGCGTCAGGCTCTTGCGGTCCTTTTCGTCAAGCGTAGCGGGGCTCTGCGAGCGTCCGACCATGTAGGCCCCGAGCGCGGTCGCGAGCAGCACCACGACGAAGACCAGCACCCGTGCGACCGCGTTCCGCCGGTCACGTTTAGTCGTGGTTACCTTCCACACGCGGCAATTGTACTATCTAAGCTAGTTAGCACACTCCGCCCTTCGCGGCATGCTGGGATGCTATTCGGCGCGGTACGGTGTGTTGGTGGCCGGCTCCTCTATACGCTGGCCCTCGAGCACGGGGAAGAAGCAGGCGGCCTTGTGATCCTCCTTCTCCTGCGGCTCTAGACCGGGCTCGTGCTCGACGCAGTAGTCCTGGGCACGCGGGCAGCGGGTGTGGAAGTGGCATCCGCTCGGAGGGTTCGCGGGTGACGGCACGTCGCCGGTAATCACCACACGCTGGCGCTCGCGCTCCTTGTGGGGGTCGGGGATCGGGATAGCCGAGAGCAGCGAGGCGGTGTATGGGTGGCGCGGTTTGTCGTAGAGCGTCGGCCTGTCGGCGAACTCGACGATCTTGCCCAGATACATCACGGCCACCCTGTCCGAGATGTGCTTGACCACGGAGAGGTCGTGGGCGATGAAGATGTAAGTGAGGTCGAACTCCTTCTGCAGATCCTGCAAAAGGTTGATGACCTGAGCCTGGATCGAGACGTCAAGAGCGCTCACAGGCTCGTCGCAGATGATCAGGCGTGGGTTCAGAGCTATCGCTCTGGCCACCCCGATCCTCTGCCTCTGCCCGCCCGAGAACTCGTGCGGGTAGCGGTTGTAGTGCTCGGGGTTGAGGCCTACCACCTCGAGGAGCTCCTGCACCCGCCGCTTGCGCTCACCCGCCGAACTGCCGCCGACGTCGTGCGTCTTCAACGGCTCGGAGACTATATTGCCCACCGTCATGCGAGGGTTCAGGCTCGCGTAGGGGTCCTGGAAGATGATCTGCATGTTCCGACGCACGCCGAGCATCTGCTTGCGGTCGTAGCCGAGTATGTCCTCGCCCTCGAAGATGACCTCCCCCTCGGTCGGTTCGAGCAAGCGTAGGACGAGGCGGGCCAGCGTGCTCTTGCCGCACCCGGACTCCCCAACGAGCCCTAGCGTCTCCCCGCGACGGACAGAGAGGTTCACGCCGTCAACGGCCTTCACGTGCCCGACCGTGCGTTGCAGGACGCCGGCCTTTATGGGGAAGTGCATCTTCAGGTCTCTGGTCTCGAGCAGATACTCGCCGGAGTGGCCGTTGGTCTCGGGGTTGCCCTCGGTCCTCTCGGTCACGTCTCGACCCCCAGCTCCTCGTCCACGCGGTGCTTGTTCTTCTCGATCTCCTCGACGGAGAGGATGCACGCGGCGGCGTGGCCCGGCTTCTTCTCCTCGAGGGCGGGGTCTATCTCGTGACACTCGTCCTTCACGAACGGGCAACGCGGGCTGAAGTTGCATCCCTTTGGAAGGAAGATCAGGGACGGAGGCGTCCCCTCTATGGGCAATAGCCTCACCTCGCCCGCTGTGTCGAGCCTCGGCAAGGACCTCAGGAGCGACCACGAGTAGGGCATCAGGGGGTCGTAGAAGACCTCGTCGGTGGTGGCCTGCTCGACGGCGCGCCCTGCGTACATCACCATCACCTTGTCTGCGAGTTGGGAGACCACGCCGAGGTCGTGGGTGATCATTATTATGGCCGTGCCGTACTTCTCCTGAAGGTCGACCATGAGCTCCAAGATCTGGGCCTGGATGGTAACGTCGAGGGCCGTCGTCGGCTCGTCCGCTATGAGGACCTTCGGGTTGCACGAGAGGCCCATCGCGATCATGGCCCGCTGGCGCATGCCGCCCGAGAACTGGTGCGGGTACTCCTTCGCCCTCCTCTCGGGGTTGGCGATACCGACGTCGCGGAGCACCTGCACGGTCTTCTCCTGCGCCTCCGATTTGGAGAGGTTCTGGTGGATGCGGATGGCCTCGCGGATCTGGTTTCCCACCGTGAAGACGGGATTGAGGCTCGTCATGGGGTCCTGGAAGATCATGGCTATGTCGTTGCCCCTGATCGCCTGCATCCTCTTGTCCGAGGTCTTGAGGAGATCCTGACCGTCGAAGATAATCTCACCCTCGGGGTACTCCGCCGGGGGCTTCGGGTTGAGCTGCATGATGGAGAGGGCGGTCACGCTCTTTCCGCTACCCGACTCCCCCACTATCCCTAGAGTCTCCCCTGCTTCGAGCGAGAAGGAGACCCCGTCCACAGCCTTGACGACCCCATCCTGGGTCCTGAAGTGCGTCTTGAGGTTGTTCACTTCCAGCATCGCCACAGGCTACTCCTCGCTCTCCGAGTGGCCCTCCGCCCGATCAGAAGGGTACAGCAGCAGCGGCTTTCGGGCCAGAGCGGGTCTTGCTCCTTCACTTCTGCCCTTTCATGTATTCGAGTACGGCCCTGTCTAGATATCCGCGCCGCTGCTCGCGCTCCTCGAAGTTCTCGGTGCTGATGTAGACGCTCAGGGCGTCGAGGAGGGCATCGTCATCGGTATCCCCTTCGATGTATCCGCTGCGGTGCAGAGCGTCGGCGACCTCGCCGCGAACGTCGCCGTCGACGGCGACTACGTCCTCGGGCCTCGTCTCGCCGAAATAGAGGGTGTGGAGCTTCCGTATACGGATCAGCTCCCTTATCGGGTCGGGGTGGTCGTCCACGCGCAAATCGATGACCCTGTCGTTATCGCCGCCGTATCCTCCGCCCTCCCGCACGACGAGCAGCGCAGCCGACTGCTTCCCTCGCGAGTCACCTCCTGCAGCCTGTCCCGCGCCGAGTGCAGAGAGCAGCCGCCCAGCGAGATCTCCCTCCGTCTCCTCGTAGGTACGCGCCATAGCCTCGACCGTCTCGCGGCCAACGAGGATGTTTCCCTGGGCCGCGTAGTGCTCGCCCATCAGGCCCCCCGCCCACTCGAAGCACTCCGAGCCCGTGAAGGTCGCGGCCATGCCACGGGCGTCCACGACACCCAGTTGCCTGTGCTCGCGGTCTTCATCTGCGGAGATCAGCTCTTCCACCGTCTGTTCGGCCGTCCTTCCCTGCGCCATCAGATCTAGGCCGCGCGGGCCGTAGTTGTAGTTCGCCATAGCCTGGGTGGCCACGGCCCCGACGCCCGCGCGGGCCCACGGCACGACCGAGCCTACGGCCAAGAATTTGGACTGGACGGCGATGCCCAAAGTGTCCGTCTCGGGGTCGAAGGCGACTATGGAGAATGTCGCGACGATCTCTCTCACGCCCTGCCTTTCTAGTAGTAGGTCTGGGGTCGAGGGCTTCGCGCCCACCGCTCCTACCTGC
>CADDZK010000359.1 GCA_902812425.1 Actinomycetota bacterium | reverse complement strand
CCCTTAGAAGATGCCCAGGAGGTCGCAACCAAGCGCGCCGCAGAGGTGGTCAGCCTGGAGCAGGCGATCAGGGAGCTGCACCCCGAGTGGGACGAGGATCGGATCACCGCCGAGAAGGAGCGCATCGAGGAGGAGGCGAAGGCCTCCGCGCCTCCGCAGTTCTCCTTCAACCCGCCGACACCAGGCGGGGGTTCCCCAGAGGAAGGAGATCAGGGTGCCTGAGAAGTTCACGAAGCCGGGCACCGCCAACGTCTCCGCGGCGGACAGGGCGAAGCTCTCGGGGCTTCTCAAGCACTACGCCGGCATGCCGCACCCCTTCAGCACGTGCGTGCGC
Source organism: Actinomycetota bacterium (assembly GCA_902812425.1). Classification (GTDB taxonomy): domain Bacteria; phylum Actinomycetota; class Rubrobacteria; order Rubrobacterales; family Rubrobacteraceae; genus Rubrobacter_D. The sequence goes on along the minus strand of CADDZK010000359.1, from coordinate 3,901 downwards.
GACCAGATCAAGCACGGACTGTCGAAGGACCATGCGGAGAGGCGCTGTGCGGTCATCAAGGATCTGATCGTTGGCAACACCAACTGGCGCAAGGGAAACCAGTAGACAAGTGAGAGGAGAGTAGATGTTTCGACTTATGGCAGCACTGTTCGCGTTCCTGTGGAGCGCCATGCTCGACGCCGGCGACGGCAGCGGAGCTGGTGGAGATGGTGGCGGAGGAGAGGGAGGACCCGAGAAGTTCGAGCTCACCGCTGATGAGCTCACCAACCGCACTACGGCCGCGGCCGATGCGAGGGTCAAGGAGCTCGCCGGCGTTCTCGGTGTGGATCTCTCTAACCCCGCTGACGTGAAGGCCATGATAGAGGCCGGGAGGAAGGCGCAGCAGCAGTCGCAGCAGGGAGGGGGCGATAAGGGCGGCTCTAGCGGAGCTGAAGGCGGCTCTGACGAAGGCCTTGACCAGCTGCTCGACACCATGGGCAAACTGGTCGATCGCATCGACGGCGTAGAGGGCAAGCTCACCGAGCGCGATAAGGCCGAGGCCGCGCAGGAGCGCACGGAGAAGATCACCGCCGCCCTCAAGGAGGCCAACGTCCGCGACGACCAGCTCGAGAACGCGCTCCGCTACGCCGGCACCTTCGATCTGAAGGTCAACGACAAGGGCGAGCTCGAGGGCGCCGAGGATGCCATCGAGAACGTCAAGAAGGCCATGCCGAACGCCTTCCGCGGCGACGGCGACACGGGGAACGCGGCCGACGCGAACGGGCGCGAGAGCTCCGATCGGAAGCCTCGCACCCTCCAGGAAGCCCTCACTGCCCACTACTCGAAGTCCTAGCCGGGCTCTCGGCTAGAGAAGGTAACCCTACAGAAAGGAAACTGTCGTGCCCGTAACCCTCACCGAGGCCCGCAACAACGTCCAGGACGACGTGCAGGCGGGCATCATAGACGAGTTCAGAAAGAGCTCGTACCTCCTGGACGCCCTGACCTTCGACGACGTCGTCTCTCCTGGGACCGGGTCTTCGACCCTGACCTACGGCTACACGAGGCTCCTGACTCAGCCCTCGGCGTCCTTCCGTGCCATCAACACGGAGTACACGCCGCAGGAGGTCACGCGCCAGAGGATCACCGTGGACCTGAAGGTCTTCGGTGGGGCCTACGAGATCGACCGCGTGATTGCGGACAACGTCTCGGCCCTGATCAGCGAGGTGAACCTGCAGGCCACCCAGAAGGTCAAGGCTGCGCGCTCCCTCTTCCACGACACGGTCATCAATGGATCTGTGGCGGCGAACGCCCTGGCCTTCGACGGCCTGGACGTGGCGGTGGCGGGATCCACGACCGAGTACAGGGCCACCCAGACGACGGACATCTCCGGCGAGCTCACACAGGCGCAGGGATTCACGTTCATGGACGCCCTGGACGACTTCCTTTCGCTCCTCGACGAGAAGCCGCAGGCCCTCATGGGTAACTCCAAGACCATCAACAAGATCAAGGGTGTGGCCAGGCGCGCCGGCTACATCACCGAGAGCGAGGACGCCTTCGGCCGGAAGGTCACGGGCTACGACGGGATCGCCCTGATCGACCTCGGCAACAAGCCGGCCTCCAACTCGCCCGTAGTGCCGATTCGCTCGGCCACCGTCGGAGGGACGCCCCAGACGGGGCTTGCCGACCTCTACGCCGTCCGCTTCGGCCTGGACGCCTTCCACGGGCTCTCTCCGGCCGGTAGGGAGCTCGTCAGGCAGTGGCTTCCGGACTACTCCACGGCCGGCGCCGTGAAGAAGGGCGAGGTCGAGCTCGTCGCCGCCGTGGCGCTCAAGGCGACCAAGGCCGCCGGCGTCTTCCGGAACCTGAAGGTCCAGTAAGAGCTCTTGGCCCCACTCTAGGACCGGGGCGCTCTCTTAGCCCCGGTCCTATTTACCTGAGAGGAGTGCAGTGAAGATCTACGCCCCCAACAAGGAGTACACCGGCGTAACGGCTGGCGTCGCGTTCGCCGACGGCGTTGCCGAGATAGAGGAGCCTGAGGATAAGGACTCCGAGGAGCACCAGCGCTACGAGCAGCGCATCCAGTGGTTCGAGGAGCGCGGCTTTGGCATGGGCTCTGCCAAGGACGCCGATGATGCGGCTGACCACGACAACCTCAAGGGCACAGTAAAGCCCTTCTCCGAGATGACCCGCGAGGAGCTAAACGAGGTGGCTCTCGGCAAGGGGATCCTCGGCGCCTCCGACATGAAGAACAAGGACGAGGTCATCGCCGCCATCGAGGAAGCCGGCGGCGCGGACACGGAGGACTAGCCTAGATGGCCGGCAAGAGCAACCTCCTGGCAGACGCCCTGCTGAACCAGGAGTTCAGAGGAGTAGCGCGCACCCCACCCACGACCCACTACATCGCCCTGATGAGCACGATGCCGACCGATGCGGGCACAGGCGGGGTCGAGCTCTCCGGGACCGGCTACGCGAGGCAGGGCATCACCCGCGGGACTGCGGGCTGGAGCGCTCCGGCCGCAGGCTCGGGCAACGTTAGGCAGATCACGAACGCCGCGGCGGTGGACTACGGGACCGCCGGCTCTGACTGGGCACCCTCGGGGGCTCCTTGCGTGGGCTTCGCAGTCTACGATGCCGCCACGGGCGGCAACTACCTGGGTGGAGGGGCGTTCGCCTCCTCGGTGATTATCCAGAGCGGGAACCCCGTACGCTTCCCTGCTGGCAGCCTGGTTATCGGCGACGACTAGATCTTTGGCCGGGAGCTCTAAGCTATGGCCGTAGCGGTACGTTCCCATACTGTAAAGGCCAACGCCGCTACTCTTACTCCCGGAGGAGATAAGCCTGCCGGTCTCGCTGTTGGCGACCTGCTGCTCTCTCAGATAGTTTGCAGGACCCCGACAACCGGTATCACGGCCCCTAGCGGGTGGTCGTTGATAGGGACCAGGCAGCAGGGGACGGCGAACATCGCTGAGGCTATTGCCTGGAAGATAGCCGATGCCTCGGATGTTGCTGCCGCCGCGACGAACACCTGGACCTGGACCTTGAGCGGGTCCGTGCAGAGCTCGGTTGCCGTCGTCGCTCTTACGGGCCATGATGCTAGCGGAGCTAGCCCGATAAACCAGAACTCCCAGCAGGCCAACGCTTCCTCGACGACGGACACCGCGCCGTCCATAACGCCGACGGCCGCCGGGATGATAGTGATGTTCTCGTCATCGGGTGCAGTCTCTAACACCTGGACGGGGCCTACCCAGCTAGGCGGTGGGTGGACCGAGCAGTACGACCACCTGGGCGGGACGGCGTCGAGCACGTGGCGCTCACTGGCCATGCACTACAAGCAGAACGCCTCGCTCGCGGCAACAGGGGCTGTAACCACAACCCTCAGCGCCGCCGGCGTCAATATCGGGCGGCTGGTGCAAATCAAGGAAGCCGTCGCCGGAGTGGACCTTGCTGGCTCTCTCGTAGGTGGGGCGGTCTGGAGCGGGACGCCGGAGGCTACGGATCTCCTCGGCGGGCGCCTGGACGGAAGCTCCACCTTCTCTGGCTCGCTGCTTACCGAGGACCTCCTCGCAGCGGCGCTTGTTGGAGGATCGGCGTGGACCGGTTCTCTCGAGGCGACAGACCTCCTCTCAGGTAGGGTAGACGGCGCTTCGCAGGTCTCGGCTACGCCTGAGGTAACGAAGGCCCTTCTCGGTCGCATGGACGGAGCAGGGCAACTCTCAGGGACGCCAGAGACTACACGGCTCCTCTCGGGGCAGTCGGTTGGCGGCGCTTCGTGGGATGCGTCTATACAGGTGATCCGCCCCGTTGACCTCGCCGGCGCAATGCAGGGAGGAACCGCCTGGTCGGCTGCTCTGGAGGTTACGAAGGCTCTTGCGGGAGTGGTCGCCGGAGGCGCGGCCTGGGGAGATACGCCGCTAGAGGATAC
>CADDZK010000358.1 GCA_902812425.1 Actinomycetota bacterium | reverse complement strand
CGTGAAGGAGACCATCCCGGAGAAGCCGTTCATCTGCCTCTTGGCGAGCTCGTGCTGCGGGTGGGTGGTTAAGCCAGGGTAATTTACCGTCTCGACCTCGGGGTGGCCGGTGAGGAACTGCGCGACGGCCAGGGCGTTCTCCTCGTGCTGGCGCATACGGACGGCCAGCGTCTTGAGGCCGCGGAGCACGATCCAGGAGTCGAACGCGCCCGGTACGGCGCCCGCCGCGTTCTGGTAGAATTTGATCCCCTCGTAAAACTCCCCGTTCGACGTGGCGACCGCCCCGCCGACGACGTCGGAGTGGCCGCCCATGTACTTGGTCGTCGAGTGGACGACGATGTCGGCGCCGAGCGCGAGCGGGTTCTGGAAGTAAGGCGAGGCGAAGGTGTTGTCCACGGCGACGATTGCGCTACGTTCGTGCGCCATCTCCGAGAGTCTCGCAATGTCGGAGAGGGTGAGCATCGGGTTGGTCGGGGTCTCGATCCAGAGCAGCTTCGTCTCCGGCCTCAAAGCCTCCTCGACGGAGGCTGGGTCGGTGGTATCCGCGTAGGTGAACTCGAGGCCGCCAGTGCGGGGGAGGACCTTGTCGAAGAGCCGGTAGGTCCCGCCGTAGAGGTCGTCGCCCGCGACGACGTGATCCCCCGGTGAGAGGAGGCTCATCACGGCCGTCGTCGCGGCGAGCCCCGAGGCGAAGGCGAGGCCGTACTCGGCGCCTTCGAGGGCCGCGACGCACTCTTCGAGGGCCGTGCGGGTCGGGTTCCCCGTCCTGCTGTACTCGTAGCCCTTGTGCTTGCCGGGCGCCTCCTGGGTATAGGTCGAGGTCTGGTAGATCGGGACTATCGTCGCCCCCGTCGCAGGGTCGGGGTCCTGCCCTGCGTGTATGGCGCGCGTGGCGAAACCGCTACCGGCGAAGTCTCTCGTCATCGTTCCTCTTTCTCGAAGGTGCGGGGAACTTCTCCACCGTGGTCCGGCGCGTCCACCTCATAGCCCTCCACCTTTCGGGCCTGTTCGTCCTTCATTCCTGGGCTCCTGATTCGAAGACGCGGTATGGTTTTTCGAGGTCCTCGGGCGTGGCGCCCGAGTTGGCGAGCACCCACTCGTCGTCGAAGACTTTCGATACGTAGTTGCGTCCCGTGTCGGGCAGGAGCACGACGACCACGGCGTCTTCGGACAGACCCTTGGCGGCCCGGATCGCCCCGACGACGGCCATCCCGCACGAGCCCCCGACGAAGAGACCTTCTTCCGCCATCAGGCGGCGGGTCATCAGGAAGGACTCGCGGTCGTCTACCTGTATCACCTGGTCCACCACGCTGGGGTCGTGGTTCTCGGGGTAGAAGTCCTCTCCGACCCCCTCGACGGCGTACTGATGGATGTTGCCGGGGTCGGAGAATATGGAACCTTCGGGGTCTACGCCGACGACCCTTACTTCCTGGCTCTGTTCGTTGAGGTAGCGGCCCGTGCCCGTGATGGTCCCGCAGGTACCCATCCCCGCGACGAAGTGGGTGATGCGACCTTGCGTCTGGCGCCAGAGTTCGGGACCGGTCGTCTCGTAGTGGGCCAGGGGGTTGGCAGGGTTTTCGTACTGGCCCGGTTTGAAGCCGCCGGGGATCTCATTCGCCAGCCTCTCTGCCACGGCGTAGTAGCTCTCGGGGTCGTCGGGCGGCGCGGCGGGCGTGAGGACGACCTCGGCGCCCATCGCCTTCAGGAGGTCCTGTTTCTCCTTGCTCGCCTTCTCCGGCATGACGCAGATGCAACGGTAGCCCTTGACCGCGGCGGCGAGGGCGAGACCTGCCCCGGTGTTCCCGCTCGTCGGCTCGACGACGGTCCCTCCTGGCCTCAGGAGACCCTCCTTCTCAGCGACCTCGAGCATCTTCACGGCAGGCCTGTCCTTCACTGAGCCGCCGGGGTTCAGGTACTCGACCTTCGCAAGTAGGGTGGCCTCTATGCCCTCGTCGCGTTCTATCCTTCCGAGCCGGATCAGGGGCGTGTTCCCGACAGCGTCAAGCACGTTCTCGAAATAGTCCATCCCGGTAGATTACCATCACCCGCCTCTCCGAACGCCTTCGCGTATAATCGGCGTCCATGGAGAACCTCTGGAGGAGCGAACGTGTCCCGGGCGAGGTTGAACTCGCGATAGGCCGCGCCGGAGACGGCACCGATCCCGTCGTCTGCCTGCACGGCATAACCGCCGAGCACAGGGCCTTCAACACGGCGGCGCGCTACCTCGGGCCTTCGCGCGGCCTCGTCGGCGTTGACCTGCGCGGTCGCGGAGACTCGGACAAACCGGACTCAGGCTACGGCCTCGAAACGCACGCCTCCGACGTGGCCCGCGTCCTCGACCACCTCGGCCTGGAGAGCGCCGTGCTGGTCGGGCACTCCATGGGCGGCTTCGTAGCGCTCAAGACGGCCCTCGCGTTCCCAGAGCGCGTGCGGGCCCTCGTCCTGCTCGACGGCGCCTGGCCCCGCGTCGAGAGTTCGCCCGAGGAGATGACAGAGGAGGAGAGAGAGGAGGCGGCAGCGCTGGAGAAGGGCCTCGCGCGGGCCTTCGGGAGGCTGGACATGACCTTCGAGAGCCCCGAGGCCTACCTCGACTTCTGGTTCCCCGATCAGGGCCTGACGATGGACGACCTGCCGCCCGACCTCGCAGACTACTACCTCTATGACCTCGGGGAGGTCGAGGGCGGCTACCAGCCCAAAGCCTCTCGCGCGGCGGCTGAAGAGGATAGTCGTTTGAACGCCGAGAACAGCCCGACCGCAGAGGAGATGCGCGGCGTCGCCTGTCCCGTCGCGCTTGTGCGGGCCTCGCAGGGCTTCTTCCCCGGAAGCGTCCCGCTCATCTCGGACGAGACCAGAGACATCATGGCCCGGGTTCTCGACATACGCACGGAGGCACTGCTCGAAGGCGCTAACCATTACACGATGCTGTGGGAGCCGTATACGAGGCGATGGGTTGAGCTTCTGCATTCTGAGGATTGGCTGCAGTAAGCCGCAAGGGTGTCTCTTCGCGGTGGCGGGCTGATGGTCTGTCGTAGCCGCCGAGGGTAGCGCCGCCGGTATTCGTACCGGCTGTCACGGAGGCGTCGCCCTTCTGCCTGGACTCGTCCCTGCGGTCGCAAGCATTCGCGACCGCCTTGGGCGTCGGTGCGCCTCAGCCGAACGCTATTTGTCTCCGACGCTCTTCGCAGGATTCTACGATCTACACGTCTTCTTCGAGGCAATTCGAAACGGATAAAGTGCTATCGTCCAGTAAAATATCACCCATTTGGGGGATGCAAGGAGCGCCTGCGCAGTTTACGCTGCATTTACGTTGTGGGCTCTTGCACCACCAGCCTGCAAAGACGGGATACATAGCTCGGCTGCGAAGGAGGTCTGTGCCACTTTGGTAACTGGTGCAGCAACGGCTCGGCCAAGAAGGAGCGCGGAAGATCAGTTGCGCCAGCTTTAGCGCGAGCATAGTGTGGCCACGCTTGCGAGGGTTGCTAGCACCTACCTTGGCCGGCTTCGTCGTGTCCTTCATTTTGCTATGGGTTGCAGCTGGAGAAGCAAATGCGGAAGGATTGACCGGCAACCCGGACGACGGCACTACTCAATCTCCGGGACAGACTATCGGAGATGACGGCACCGGGGTGCAGTCCACATCAGCCTCAGAGCCTGATTCCACCGTAGTATCGCCGCAGACCTCCGCGGGTGATCCTCTATCGGCCCCCTCCTCAACTACGGATACGAGTACTCCACCGCCTACAGACACGACCACTGACACAAGCACGCCACCGGCTACTGACACGAGTACACCACCAACAACGGACACGAGCGCGCCACCAACTACTGACACGGCCACAGATACAACCACGCCGCCGACTACAGATACGAGTACTCCACCGCCTACAGATACGACCACTGACACAAGCACGCCACCGGCTACGGATACGAGTACAGACACGAGCACAGATACGGCACTCTCGACGCCAACTCGTGAGCTGAGCCAAACGCGCGTAGTTGAACCGGATACACCCATCTCGGGAGATGAGCCTGTGGCAGTATGGGCGCCCCCCATTGTCAGCAGGCCGACTGATAAGCCGTCGTCTGCAACCGTCTCCGACTTGGCTGAAGTAGTAGTCTCTTCCGACACCTCTGGCTCAGATGTAGAAGCCTTGACGACCGGGCTGGTGAGGCTGGTAAGTGGTCTTATCAGTCCATATGTCAATCGCGCCGCCGACGTGGCGAGCGGGCTGGTAC
>CADDZK010000357.1 GCA_902812425.1 Actinomycetota bacterium | reverse complement strand
CCTTCCGTCCCCTTCGCTACCGACGATGACGAGAGTTCCCTTGGGGGTGAGAGCACGCCGGAGGCGAGACAGCGAGGAGTTCCCACCGATGTCGAGGATCACGTCGTAGCGCTCATCACCTTTGGCGAAGTCCTCTTTGGTGTAGTCGATAACATGATCTGCGCCGATGGAACGGACCATCTCGACCTTCCTGGTGCTGCAAACGCCGGTCACGTGAGCACCGAACGCCTTGGCAATCTGCACGGCGTAGGAACCTACGCCGCCTGAGGCACCGATGATCAAGACCTTCTGCCCTCTCTCGATCCGTCCATGGTCGCGCACGGCTTGAAGGGCGGTCGAGCCGGAGATTGCTACCGCTGCAGCCTGCTCGAAGGTGAGGTTCAAGGGTTTAGGTGCAAGCTTTTTCTCAAGCGCGGGTGCGTACTCGGCGTAGGAGCCTCTGCCGATGCCAAACACCTCATCACCAGGCTGGAACCTGCTCACGTCCTTGCCGACCGCCTCCACGACCCCTGCGAGGTCCATGCCTATAACGGGGTTCTTGGGAGCGCGCAGTCCGAAACCAGCGAGGCGTATGGGGTACGCAAGGCCAGTCATGATGTGCCACACCCCTCGATCCACGCCTGCTGCGTGAACGCGTACGAGTACCTCCTCGTCGGCGATCTCGGGCCTGTCGATGTCCCTGAGTTCCAGAACATCGGGTGAGCCGTACCTGTAGCGGACGATCGCCTTCATGGTGTCTCTGGTCTCGCCTGGCGACTTCGGTGGGGCGCCTTTGGTATCCGTAGCCATGGCGATCACCTCCTCTTCCTCAAAGACCAGAAGCTGAGCGTCCGGTCCACCTTTTTGTTGCAAGCCACCTTACGCCCTCTTTCGGGCATCTCATGACACATATTGATCAACTGCCGTAGCCAATATTGTTCTTTCTGATGCTTGTATGGTCGACTTTCTCAGAGCCCCGTACAGGTGAAGTTCCGAGAAGACCCCTCTTATATGCACCTCGGTGAATAGGCCTCGTGAAGTCGCCGATCCCAAGAAACTGATCAACTTTGATCATTAGAAGCGTACATATGTGTCATGGCGGATCATCTCCCTTGTAGCACACTACAACTACGGCACAGATCCCACATCCAAGCGGGGCTCCGTATAGGTTCCACATAAGAGAAAGGAGATGCTCCCTTGGACACGATACGCATTGCGGGGTGTACAGAGAGTACGAACACCCCGGTTTCTCAGGTCGCTCTTACCGTTGTGTTGGAGAGGGCGAGGATGTGGCCCATCTAGAAGAAGGAGGTGGCTACAAAGATGTCGACGATATCTACGTACCGGAGCAGAAGCAACCTCAGGAAGAAGCGCGGGCGATTGTGGCTTTCTGTCGTACTGGTTCTCGGCCTGGTGCTGGCGTCCATATCGGTCGTTGCAGCCCAAGCCCATGCCGGATCGTTCAGTGATGAGTTCCCCAAGCAGGTCCTGATGAAGGGTGGTACGCAGCTGCAGGACGGGTATCTCAATTATGGCGACTGGCACTGGTACGAGGATGGTCAGTGGAACGGAATCTACGCTGACTACGGACCATGGCCCCACGCCGTCGTCGTAAGAGCGGGATCCAAGCTGCACATAAGGATCAACAAACCCGAACGGCCAGCAATCTACAGGATCAGGGCCTACAAGCAGGATGCGGAAAACCCAGGGTGGCCCGTCGGCAAAGGGCGAGTGCTCAATACTACCTTCAAGCGCGTGGAGCGGGACGGCAAGACGGTGGGTTGGAACGTCTTCTTCCGCGTCAACCAGCCCGATCGCCACTATTACCTGGAGAGCTACGGACGCTGGGCGCGTGTGCCTGGCACTCACATCAGCTACGGGATCGAGTCGCTGCACTACCATCTCAAGACGAGCGAGTGAAGTAGAGTAGCAAAGGAACACCTGCTTTCCACAACGCTTTGGGGACCCTCAGGAGGGGGTCCCCACTCAATTGCTTGCGAAGGGTCAGCTTCCGAGAGAGCCTCTTCTTCTAAAGCGGTGGTCAATGAAGTTGGACCACCCCTGCGGTATCTGCTTGCAAGCTTGGCACGGGAGGCTTGGCGACACCTGAAACACCGATGCCAGAGTGGGAGTAGAGAGGTCCAATATCACTGCACAACGCTATAGGCAGTTGGGTCAACGAGGTTCGTAGAGCTGCCAAGCGCGAGAACTTGATCAATTTTGGCCAGCAGCATGATTGATGTGTGTCATGGAAGGTCACAGCCCCTGTAGCACACTTATATCGAAGGCATCTCTAGCCTTAGTGAAAGGAGCTGGGATCTCATGAAGACCATCAAGGTTTTCATCGAGAGCCACCCCGTGCTTAGCTACTATGCCCTGGCGTTCGCTATCACATGGGGCACCATCCTCATCGTAATCGGAGTCGGTCCTAGTAGCGCAATCTTGGCCACCAAGGAGCAGTACAGTACGCTGATGCCGTTCCTGTACCCGATGATGCTAATAGGTCCCAGCGTTGCAGGCATCCTCATGACCGGCCTCCTGTACGGTAGGGCTGGACTTCGCAAGCTTGGATCCCGGCTAAGGAGGTGGCGGGTAGGCGCTCGCTGGTACGCCGTAGCGCTCCTTAGTGCCCCGCTCTCGATGGCGGCAGTACTCTTTGCGCTCTCGCTAGGATCCCCGGTATTCCTCCCCGGCATATTCACATCGGGCGAGAAGGCTACCCTTGTGCTGATAGGTATCACAGGGGGGCTTACAGCTGGCATCTTCGAGGAGCTAGGATGGACAGGGTTCGTCATACCAAGGCTGAGGCTGCGTCACAGTGTCCTCGCTACCGGGCTCTTCGTGGGGGTGCTGTGGGGAGCGTGGCACATCCTTGTGAATGTCTTGGCAGGCAACACCATGTCCGGAGCGCTCCCGCTGGGCATCTACCTGCCCGCGATCCTCTTCGTTCTACTTGTAGGGTGGATGCCAGCCTACAGGATGCTGATGGCGTGGGTCTACGACCGTACTGAGAGCCTGCTCTTGGCGATGCTAATGCACGCGAGTCTCACATTCAGCACGCTGAGCGTTGCTCCTCTGGCGATAACAGGGGTAGCTCTCCTGACCTACCAACTCGTATGGGCCACCGCGCTGTGGGTCGTCGTTGGAGCGGTCGCCTTGGCCCAAGCCCGACATCGCTCGCGAAAGCCGCGACTACCGCTCCAGAGGCGGGTGGCTTGAGAAAGAGGTAGCCCTTGCTCTCGCGGCGATGTGCCTGTGAGATAGCTACGTAGGAGGTGTCGAGATGACGACCGATGGGATGACGCCACGGGCCGAGGTGGGCGACAGCGTTGTCGACGGCGACGCACACCTCTACGAGGAAAAACGGCTAGAGGCGTCTGTTCACCCGCTCGATCAGAGCATGTTGAAGGCCAGCGTCGACGAGATCCTCAACCGCTGGCCCGCCGTGGGTCTGGTCGTCGGTGTGGTCCGCGACGGATCGCCCGAATCTTTCTACGGACACGGGGTTGCCGACATTGCGGCGGGCACGCCCGTTACTGAGGACACCGTCTTCCGGATCGGTTCCATCACCAAGACCTTCACGGCGATCGCCGTGATGCAGCTGTGGGAACAGGGGCTGGTCGACCTCGACGCGCCCGCCAACAACTACCTGCGCGTCTACCGGCTCATGCCCGCGAAGGAGAGCTGGCGCCCTGCCACAGTGCGGCATCTGCTGACCCACACCGCTGGCGTGCCCGAGTGGCTCCACCCGTCACGCATGGTCAATAGCGGCTGGTTCGGGGAGACCTTCCCGCTGGACAAGCGCCTGCCAACCCTGGCTGAGTACTACCGCGGTAGTCTCCGGTTGGCGGTCGAGCCGGGCACGGTCTGGGCTTACACGGATCACGGGTTCGCCGCGCTCGGCCAGATCGTCGAGGATGTCAGCGGGATGCCCCTCGACCGCTACCTGCGCGAGCACATCTTCGAGCCCCTCGGGATGGCGAGCACCGACCTGCTGCGCTCCGAACGGGTCCGGGCACGCCTCGCGACCGGATACACGCTTGGATCGAAGGGCGCCAAGGCGGTGACCGATCGCCAGGGAGTGACCCCGGCGGCAGGCGCGATCTACTCCACCCCGAGAGACATGGCCCGTTACGTGGCCGCACTCCTCGGCGGTGCCCAGGCCGTACGGCGAGAGGTCGATCAGGAAGGTGTACGGATCATCTTTGTCGCCAGGATACAGCCGAAGGCCCCGGTACAGCGCGGGGATGGGGCTAAAGGCCCGCAGCATGAGCTGG
>CADDZK010000356.1 GCA_902812425.1 Actinomycetota bacterium | reverse complement strand
CTTCATCTCGTCGTCGTGGAAGTCGACGTTTTCGCCGTATGTCGCGCTGAGTTTTTCCCTTATCTCCAGCAACCGGCGGTCTAGATCTGTCGTATTAGTGTCTGTCAGGTAGGAGAAGCGCTCTGCCAGAAGCCGTTTCTGGCGCTGTGAGACGGTATGCTCGAACGTGTCAGGGTAGACGAGGTGCAGGAGGGCTTCGCACTGTACGCCGGCCCTCTCGTGTGGCACGGAGAACACTATCTCTTTGAACCGCCAAGGATCCGAGAGGGCTTCCTCTCTATTGGGCATCGTCTTCCATTCCCGGAAGAACTCCAAGAGCATGTGCAGCTGCCACGGTCGGTTTTGAAGCGCGGGACCAAAGCTGGCTATTCCTTGGTCCAGAGCTTGTTCGAGATCTTCTTGTATCAAGGTGGGGGTTGCGCCGAGCACTCCGTGGATGATCCGCCTCTTGCTAGCGCCGCCCATATTGGATGGGAAGATAAAGTAGATGTAGAGAAGCTCTGCAGCGAGCTGCCTAGTTTCAGGTGGCGCGCCTTCAAGCTGACGGCGGAACTTGTCCTCGAAGCTGTCCGAGGACTCGTCGGGGTGGCCGACAAACCGCTCGTACAGGTCTTCAATAGTCTCGGCAGACCAGATGGACGTTCCCGGCGTAAAGAGAGATCCATCACGCTCGAGTGCCTGTTCCACGAATCTCTCGGCCACAGCGTAGACTTCGTCACGTCCCGGGCGTCGTGCCATCGTCACAGCTCCTTGGCGTTGGGTTAGGGTCCCTGTTCTCTATCTGCCGCGCGTCTTTCTTCGTCGTCAAGCCCTCGGCCTGAAGTCCTCTCGACGGATAGTCTCGTCCACGCGACCCGCACTCCACATACTAGGAATACGGATAATGGGATATGCCTTGCCGTCCATCAGTCCCTCTCCGGGACGCTCCGCGGCGGCTGGAGGTCTATGCGTAGGGTCTCCGCGTAGGCACTAACCTCTTCGTCGGTGAAGCGGGCGAGAAGGTACGAGAGCAAATCTTCCTGACGGGCCTGCCCGAAGACCATGCGGTAGGCCGCCAACGATCTCCTCAGCGCGGAGATCCTATCGCGGTCGCGGCTCAAGGGCAGGGCCGGGACGTGACGCTCTATCTTCGCGCCGCCTTCGAGCGGGTAGATCCAGTAGGGCACCATGTCCGTCACGGCTTCTTCGCGCTCGTTCGTGGCGACCTCGAAGAGGCTATCCCAGGGATCAACCGTCGCAGGAGATACGTGCGAGAGCCCGTACCTCGTGGCCAGGTTCTTTCTTATCGCGTGGTTCTTGTAGCGGTGTACCCTGCCCTCACGCTGCTCGAGGTCCACGGGGTTTGAGGGGAGGTTCCAATGCACGATCGCGTGGCAGTAGGTGTGGAAGTCTAGGCCCTCCTGGCCCACCGAAGTCGTCGCGACCACGAACGGCCAGAACGGCGAGTTGAACGCTTCTCGGACCTGGCTGCTGCGCGTCCGCTCGGTACCATCGTCGGCCCTTTCATCACCGAATCGGAGGGCGAATCTACCGCGCATGCTGCCCCGCTCGCGCACGATCTTACTGCCACCAGGACCCGTCGCGAAATGATCGACGGAGATGCTTGACGCCTGCAGTTTCAGGGCCTTGCACATCTCCCTCGCGACATCACGTGCGGTATCGCTCGGAGAGCCTCGGAACTCCTTGAGGAGGTGGGCATACTCGTCGAGTACGCTCTGAAGGCAGCCATCTACCGAATACCGGAGCGCGCTCTGCCAGTACGGCTCTCCCTCTGGGGAGAGGGATCGAACGAGGGCGATAGATTCTGGTAGGTTGAAGAGCGAGCGTAGATGCCACGCAACCCTGGAGGCCGAGTTACGGAGTACGTTGGCCTCCGCCTCGCCCGCGACTCGACGCAGGGCCCGCAGGGCTGCAACGCCTGGTCCGGCGATCCCGACGAGAGCGAGGACCTCGTTGAGGTCCTCCGGCGGCCTGCCAAGTTCGAGATCGCCCGAGATCAGCTGCCGCGCCTGTTCCAGGTGGCGTCCGAACCCGGAACTATCCTCGAGATCATCGCTACCATCAGACCAGATACTGGCCAAGTGATCCTGATAGAACCATTCCTCCGTCTCTGGCCCGCTGTGGTGGAGGTCGAGAAGAATCGGGGCGGCCCAGTACCAGGCTTCATCAGGGAGGCCGGACGGCGTAGCGTACTCGGCTACTATAGGTTCGAGTAAGAAGCGCAGGTCCTCTGCGGTTCTCTCCCTGACCTGCGACACGGGAGGAAGATCTGTCAGATTATCGGGCGAGGCTTCAAACCTCGAGCGCAGCGGGTCGCACTCCGTTGCGAGCGTGCTAGACGGATAGAGTATTCCGAGGACGGGCATGCCAGTCGGACGCCCCTTGTGCTGAGCCCCTCTAGTTCGATCGATGCTGAACCTGAGCAGGTTCGCTCGGCGCCTTCGAGCCTCAGGGGTATTGCGGGCCCTCGGGCTGAAGGCCCGGATCATGCGCCGCTCGGCTTCGTAGCTAAGCATCGCGGCGATGACCTTCGGCACGACGCGCCAGGAGGAGAACACGAGCCGTTTGGTGAAGCGGCGTGCCACAGGATCGGCGAATGCACCCTGCAGGTCGTAGTAGGGCTGCGATGGTGGTACCCACAAGAGCCTCCAGCCTCCGCTGTCAACTACATCGGTGATGAGGGAACGCAGCCGGGCGTTCGCGGGATCTATATGGTCGTATGCTGCTAGCTCTTCCCAGGACATCAGCGCCCCGCGATCGGAGCGTATGGCCTCGACGAGTTCTTCGTTGTCAGCATCCAGGGCGTCGATGACCCTCCTCTTCAGCCTGTAAGTGTCCATAAAGTTGAGGAGATACGGAGCAGACATCCAGTACTCGATGGCATCACCCACCCCTGATGCGCCGAGGATCCGACGTATCGAGAGGTAGCCTTCGAGATCATGAGCTTCGAGGCGTAGGGAATCGGGCGGCACTTCGACCAGCATGCCGTTACGGTCCTCGGTCGCGGCGAGCTTCTCCGTTCGCACCATGGTGCGCCTGAGCCGGTCTTCGAGCCTTCGCTTCGCACTCTCGGCTGGCTCGACTCCCCCCTCACCGATGCGAAGCAGGGCCTTCCGGTACTCTCCGAGTGTTGACTCCGGTGTCTCCGGCTGCTCGCTGTCATACTCGAGGAAATCCAGAGTTCTCAAGAAGTCCGCGTAGTGGTCGTCATCTTCCTCGTGGGAGAGCGTGTACATCTTGTACGGGGTGGCGGAGAGAAGAAGCGTTCTGGCCTCTCCCCACTCGAAGAGGCCCCTTGCCAGCTCGCTCGCCGCATCCGTTCCGTCGAGTAGGTGCTTGAAGCGCTGGAACTCGTCGAGGATGATCAGGTCGGGCTCCAGGGCCTCGATACACGAGGTAGCGAGGATCCCCCGCAACTCGCCTATGACACGTATCCTCTCGCTCTGCTCGCTCCAGGGAGGCCTCACGTTAGACCGCGAAAATTGTTTGCACAGGTCATCGAAGCGAGTCCGAATATCTGCCTTGCCCTGGGCTCTCTCCGCTTGTATACGAAGGCTCAGAGCATGCTGGAAGCTCTCCGTGAGCTTCTCGTCTATCTCGTTGTAGTTCGCAAAGCCGGCCACCAGATCTCTGAAACGCTGCGCCCCGGCGCCGCCCTGAAGAACGTTCAGCGGGGCTTTTCTACCTCCTAGGGCCCACGGCTTTCGAAGGAGGTGGTAGAGGAGGGCTCGCTCCTCGATACGGCCCATCGTGCTACCTAGGTTGAATGAGGTCCCAGGGGTGAAAGATATGAAGTTAAGGTCGTTCTTCTCTAGCTCGTGCACTACGGTGGGGAGAAGCGTGATCCTGGAGGCGAGCGAGAAGTCCGCTTTGTCCGTCACGTTGAGCCTGTTGATGTTCTGACGGGCTATATCCGCATTGGAGCAGATGTATAGGACGTCTATACGGTCTACCTGCCCCCGCAGATGGTCTATCGTCCTGGCGATGACCCCACGGGCCACGAGCGTCTTGCCCAGCCCGGTCTCCGAAGCTATGAGGAAGCGCCGCGCGGCATCTTCGTCCTCGTAGAGCCTGCGGAACACGTAGTCCACCGTGTCGCGCTGAAAGTCCTTGAGTTCCGCCATGACCCTCTCGCTGAGGCCACTCGCACCTCGCCCGTTTCTCTCGCTCATTCTCCCTCCCCGCTCGCAGCGCGCCTTGCCTCCATGACCTGCGGCCATATCTGATCGAGCTCCTCGGGGATGAGCTCGGCTCCGCGTTCGGACCTGCGCAGCGTGGCGAGCATACTCTCTATC
>CADDZK010000355.1 GCA_902812425.1 Actinomycetota bacterium | reverse complement strand
GTTTGATCCGATCATGCACCACGCGGTCGAGGCATTGCGGCGATTTACCGGGGAGGGGCGCCCCCGTTCCTGACGCGCGACCGCGCTCCTCCTAATCCGCCTCCCTCAAACAGATCCCGACAGGAGACCGCACACGTCATGACTCAGTCAAACTTACCCGATAGAAACGACACAGAGCGCCAGATAGTCCGTCTCGCCGACGTAGAGCAGAGCGAGATGGAGGCACTCCGAGAGGGGATAGACTCGGTAGACGAGGAGATCGTGCGCCTGCTCGACAGGCGTGCCTGGCTCGCGCGGAGGATAGGTGAGATCAAGCACCAGAACGGGCTCGCTGCGTATGCACCAGCCAGGGAGCGGGCCGTCCTCGACCGCGTCGCCGCCCTGAGCGAGGGGGAGTTTCCGAGGCGCGGGCTCGAGGCGGTCTTCCGCGAGATCATCTCGGCTTCTATCTCCCTCGAAGCCCGCCTGAAGGTCGCCTACCTGGGACCCGAGGCGACGTTCACCCACGAGGCCGCCCTGCGCTCTTTCGGGACGAGCATCGAGCTCGAACCGCAGGCTACGGTCGCCGAGGTCTTCGCCAGGGTCGAGCGTGGGGAGGTCGAGCACGGCGTCGTGCCCGTCGAGAACTCGATGGAGGGGGCCGTGACCCACACCCTCGACGAGCTGATGAACAGCCCCCTGAAGATCTGCGGCGAGGTCTACCTGCCCGTCTCCCAGAATTTGATCTCCGCAGAACCGTCGGTACAGACGGTTAGCCTGGTGTGCTCACACCCGATGGCTCTGGCCCAGGCCACGAGCTGGCTCAGGCGCGAGCTCCCCGGGGCCCGCCTGGAGGAGGTCGACTCCACGGCGGAGGCGGCCCGCCGCGCCGCTTTGGAGCCTGGTGTCGCCGCCGTCGGAAGCGCGCTCGCGGCGCAGGCCCACGGGATGAACGTACTCGCGCGCAACATTCAGGACGCCCGCGCCAACACGACCCGCTTTATCGTGCTCGGGCGCCAGTGGGCGGCGATGACGGGCAAGGACAAGACGAGCGTCGTCTTCTCGGTCAAGGACCGTCCTGGTGTCCTCAAGGACGCGCTCTCGGCCTTCGCCGGGGAGGGGATCAACCTGACCCGCATCGAGAGCCGTCCGAGCCGCAAGCGCGCATGGACTTATGTGTTCTTCGCGGACTTCAGCGGGCACCCAGAGGAGGAGAGGGTGAGGCGAGCGCTGCGGTCCCTCGAGGAGCACTGCCCCTACGTCAGCCTTATCGGTGCCTACCCCGAGGTCTCCCCCGAGCTCTCCTGAGGAGGAGTACAGGTGGACTTCAAGACCGCCGCGAGGGAGGTCCTCAGGGAGGTTGGACATCCACTTCACTACACGGACATAACGGAGATCGCGCTCCAATCAGGCTACCTCAAGAGCGCGGGCCGTACGCCCCAGAATACGATGAGGGCGAGGCTCTCCGTGGACGTCCGCGACAATCCTGCTACGCACTTCGTCCAGACTGCCCCCGGCGTCTACGGTCTCAAAGGAGCACTTTAGTGCGCTACGAGATGCTATATTGCGGGGAATAATTCTTACCAACGCCGAGGAGAGACTGTGGTCGAGTTAGCAGATAAGGTCGCTGAGGCGGCCTGGAAGATCAGGAACCTGGAAGACTACGACGCCAGGCTCGAAAGGGCGGCGAGGAGGTTCGACGAGCGTATGCGGGAGCGTGCCGAGCCCGCGCTCATAGTCTACGAGACAGCCCTGATGAAGAGCGGGCGCGGCGAGGATGAGATCCTCGCGATGGTGCGCGATTTCCGCGAGACCTTCGAGGACGAGGAGGAACCGCTTACCATCCCGCACGCGAGCGGCATCATGAATGTCGAGGGGGACGACTGGTTCTTCGGGGACCGGGACCTTCGCGTCCTTACGGGGAGGCTGCTCGGGCAGTTCCAGCACAGGGTTGCCCAGTACAACTACGTGGACGAGCGCGAGGTCCTCAGACGCTGGGCCGACGGCTACGACACCCGTCTCTTCGTCAGGCGACGCATCCACGAAACGGAACCCGTGGTCGGCGTGGTCGGGGGCCTGGATCTCAGGCTCTTCCAGTACCTGCGTGTGGCCGCAGGCGGGAACACCCTCGTCCCGACCGAGAACGTCGCCAGGGCGCTCGGTGCCCTCGACTACGAGGCCGACGACGCCTACGAGACCCTCGCCCACGCCGAGAGCCTCGCCCTTCACCTCGAGCTTCCCGCTCCCATCGTAGGCGAGTTGCTCGAGGACCTCGGCCGCGAAGGATTCACGGATTTCCCGGAACCACCGGCAGAGACGAGCGAGCCGGAGGATGCCGTCGAAGAGAGCGGCGTTCCGTCGGAGGGTGGCGACGTGAAGGGCGGGGCGGCTGCACAGGAGAGGGAGCAGAAGCCGAGCCCCGAGGACAGGGCCGCCCGTCGGACGGCCCGCGAAGACCCTGGCAGGGGCGATGAACCTTCGAGGGTGCAGGACCCGCAGGCCAAAGATGCTCCCGGCGTGGTGGAGGAGAGCGGTGAGAGAGAGCAAGCCTCCCCTCCCGAGGGTGCGAGAGAAGACACCCCGGGTAAGGCAGACGGTGAAGAGAGCGATTAGGCGCAGGAACTGCCCGCAAGCCCGGTTAAAATGATAGAATGCCGGACAGAATCTTCAACGATAACTCGTCAATAAACCGCTCAACGCAGCATCAATCAGAACGGGTTCAAAGAAGGAGCAGGCGGTAGCATGGCAGACTCCAGAAAGCGCATAGCGTTGAAACCGCACATGGACCGTATCAGGGAGTGGGTGCAGGCGGGCAAGACGGACGATTGGATCGCCGACGCCCTCGGCACGAGCGCTTCCTCGGTCCAGTCCTTCCGCTCCCGCAACGATATCTACCGGCGCGAGCGCGGCCCGCGCGAGCCCGAGAGCGTCTTCGAAGGGGTTCTCGACCACGGCGAGCGCGACGGCTGGGGCCTGTGGCTCGACCCATCCATAGCCGAGGACCCGATCTGGAAGGAGCACTGGGCCGGGGTTGAGGCCGTCGTCGTCAAGGTCGCCGAGGACTCCATAGTGCTCGAGGCCGACGGCGTCGAGTCCTCGGCCGCAGATAGCTCCTCAGACTCTGGGCTCTCTGCCGTCAGCCTGGACGGGCAGTCAGAGGATTCGGCACCGGAACAGGGGCCGCAGCGCGAGCGGGGACGCGTCAAGTGGTTCGACGCCGAGAAGGGTTACGGTTTCCTCATACGTCCTACGGGCGAAGACCTCTTCGTCCATCATTCCGAGGTACAGGGAGACCCATCGGAGCTCTCTCCCAACGGGGAGGTCGAGTACGAGGTCGGCCGTAACGACAGGGGCCCGAACGCACGCCGCGTCCAGCCTCTTGGCTAGCCTCCGCAGAGAAGCTTAGATCATTCGACAGTAGCGCTGCCGGGATCTTCGGCGAGGTGCGCCGTGGAGGCGACCTCTATCAGACGCGGCCCGACGTCACCCCATTGCAGGCGCGTGATCGAGGCGTTCGCCGCCCGCTGTGCGCCGGGGAGCACCTCGGGACCGAAAAGGTCCCTGAGGAACGCCCGCATCACGCCCCCGTGCGAGACGATGACGATGCGCGCTCCTTCGGGGTGGCGGCTGCGGATGGAGGAGAGAGCCTCATCGAACCTCGCTATGACCTCATCGTCGGTCTCGGCCCCGACGAGCTCCCAGCGTTCTTCCTCGGGGATCGCGAGGAATTTCTTCGCCAGGTCCGGGTTCTGCTCCTCCTGCTCGGCCCAGGTGCGGCCCTCGAGGATGCCGCCTCGCCTCTCGCTCAGGCCGCTCACAGAGACGACCTCGCCACCGAACCTCGTCTCCTCGCGGATTATCTCGGCCGTCTCGAAGGCGCGCGAGAGCGGGCTCGAGTACAGGCCATCGAAAGGCTCCCCCTCAAGGGCGCGACCCGCAGATCTCGCCTGCTTGCGGCCCTCCTCAGAGAGCGGGAACTCCATCTGGCCCTGCCAGATGCCTCTCGCGTTCGCCGTGGACTGTCCGTGACGCACCAGGAGTAATTCTTGCGGTTCGGGCATCAGGTAAGGGTATTGTATAGAGGCGCTCCCGGCAAATCGTCGCCGGTGCTAGAATCTGCGGGTCCGTGGTCTGAAGGGGAGGCTCCATCCGGATGTTCTGGAGAGAAGGTGGCGAGACGCCCGAAGCAGGTGCAGAGGAGGCTCAGGACGAGCATGCCCTCCCCATCCGGATCGAGCGCGACGCCCCCCGCCCCGCCACGATTCTCCAGGTCGCAGGAGAGCTGGAAGAGCGGGGAGGCACTATCCTCGAGCTCTTCAAGGA
>CADDZK010000354.1 GCA_902812425.1 Actinomycetota bacterium | reverse complement strand
CCGTGGTGGTGACCATGGTGGCCGCCGTCATTGAAAGCACCGTAGTAGCCGCTCTCGGCCCCGCTACCCTCCCCGCCTCCGCCGCGCTGGCGGGACCTCAGAAAATAGCTTGCGGCCACGATCACAACGACTACGGCCAGAATTACTGCAAACGCTCCCACCAGGACCCTCCCTTCCCAGATTCCCGGATATAGGCTTGGATGTGCAGGGAATCACCATCATTATAACTGCAGATGCAAGCAGACACGTGAGGCTGCGCACTAATGCGCGTACGCGAGGATCGTATACTTAGCAAGATATCCCCGGAGACTATTCACAGAGGTGCGACGAGTGGACCCAAAGACGATCGTAGTTATGGAGGGCGACCAGACGGGCCAGGAGCTACTGGAAGAGGCCCTGCGGGTGCTCGACCCTGCGGTAACGGGCCTCGACCTGGATTTCACGCGCTACGACCTCTCGCTCGAGAACCGGCGGGCCACGGGCAACGAGGTCGTGCACGAGGCGGCCGCCGCGATGAAAGAGACGGGGTTCGGCATAAAGGCAGCTACCATCACGCCGGAGGAACCGGGGGACGTGGGATCTCCGAACGCGATCTTGAGGAAAGGCATAGACGGCACCGTGATCGTACGCACCGGACGGCGCATCCCCGGCGTCAACCCGGTGAGCGGCGTGCACGCCCCGATCTCCGTCGTCCGCATGGCCGTCGACGACGCCTACGGGGCGAAGGAGTGGCGCGAGGGTGAAGGGCTCGACGAGGTCGCCTTCAGGACGGAGAAGATCTCACGCCGCGTATGCCGCGGCGTCTCGGAGTTCGCCTTTATCCAGGCGCGCAAGATGCGGGCCAAGGTCTTCGGTGGCCCCAAGTACACCGTCTCACCCGTCTACGAGGGGATGCTCAAGGAGGAGATGGACCGCGCCGCCGCAAACAGCCGCGACGTCCGCTATGATCCACAGCTCATAGACGCAACCTACGCCCTCCTCCTCACCACCTACGGCGAGCCGCTCGTCATCCCGACGTTGAACCGTGACGGCGACTGCATCTCCGACCTCGTGATGCAGATGTTCGGCTCCATCGCGGGCGCCGAGTCGCTCCTTATCTCTCTCGACGAGGAGGAGAACCCGGAGACCGTCATGGCCGAGGCCCCGCACGGTACGGCACCCTCGCTCGAAGGCAAGAACGTCGCCAATCCTATGGCGATGATCCTGGCCGGGGCAGCCCTCCTCACCTTCTTCCACGACGAGGACGCGAGCCGCGTCTCGCGCGCGATCTACGAGGCGACCTTCGAGACCGTCCTCGACGGCGTGAGGACCGCCGACCTCGGTGGCTCCGCCGGCACGACCGAGTTCACGGACGAAATCATACGCCACGTCCAGACCAAGCTCGAAGTGTGGAGCGCGCTCGCGTGAGCGCCGCAAGAGCCATCGGCCTCGGCGCCATCACGGGCCTTCGCTCGCTCTCGGGCCCGGCTTTCTTGAGCCGCGCAGCCGCGAAGGGCCTCGTCTCCCTCGACGGCACCCCACTCGCTTTCCTCAACTCACCGCGGCTATCTAAGGTACTCGTGATAATGGAGCTCGGGGAGATCGTCGGGGACAAGCTGCCGATAACGCCGAGCCGTACCTCCCCGCCGATACTGCTCGGTCGCGCGGCCTCCGGTGGTCTAGTCGGGGCCATCTCATATCTCTCGGAGGGCAGGCGTATAGCGACAGGTGCCGTCCTCGGGTCCTGTGCCGCGGCGGCGGCGGCCTTCGCGGGGGAGCGGCTGCGCGTGCTCGTCGGCGAGAAGACTGGTCTCCCCGACCCCGTCGTCGCGCTCGCCGAGGACGCCGTCGTCATGATCGTCGGCCACCGCTCGCTCGGGGACGACGGTTAGTACAGGTGCATGGCCGACGAGAGGAACCGTCTGAGGACGACCTTCGACGAGGCGGCGCTCCTCTACAACGAGGCACGTCCCGGATACCCCGATGATCTCTTCGACGACATAGTCTCGCTCTCCGGCATACCGCCCGAGGGACGCATACTGGAGATCGGATGCGGTACGGGACAGGCCACCGTGCCTTTCGCCCGCCGCGGTTACCGTATCCTATGCGTCGAGCTCGGCGAGAACATGGCCGCCGTCGCCCGCCGCAATCTGAAGGCATACCCGCAGGCGGAGGTGCGCACCGGAGCTTTCGAGGAATGGCCGCCTGAGGAAGAAGCCTTCGACCTCGCCATCTCGGCCACGGCCTTCCACTGGCTGGACCCTTCGATAAGCTATCCCAGGGTCGCCAGTGCGCTCAGAGACGGAGGGTCGCTCGCCCTGTTCTGGAACGTGCACGTCCACAGCGACGCGAGCGAGGACTTCTTCGAGGCAGCGCAGCGAATCTACGAGCGCGAGGCGCCGGAGATCGTCGGTCCTGAAGATTATAAGGGGCTTCCCCGAGCCGACGATGTCCCCGACAGAACCGCAGAGATCGAAGGCACGGGTCTCTTCGGTGAGGTCATTACCCGCCATTACCGCTGGGACGAGACGTACGATTCGGGGAGCTATCTGGCCGTATTGAACACGTACTCGGGACACAGGAGCCTGCGCGACGACACACGCGAGCGTCTCCTTCGCGGCATCGCAGACCTCATAGACACGAAGTTCGGCGGACGCATCGTCAAGGGCTACCTGACCACCCTCTACGTCGCACGCAGGAAGTAGATGACTCAGACGCCGAAACGGCGCAGGGTATCCCTTACAGAATCCAGGTAACCGCCACCGAAGTAGTAGGTGTGGACCAGCAGCGGGTAGAGGTTGTACACGTCGCGGCGCGTCTCGAAGAAACGCCCGTCTATGCCCCGGATCTCCGCGTAGCGCTCAAGAAAGACGGCGCCGAAGGAGTTGAAGAGGCTGATGAAAGCCAGTTCGATCTCGGGGTCGGCGTAGTAGAGCGCAGGGTCAAGGAAGGCGGTTATCTGATCTCCTTTCGCCAGCACGTTGGCGCTCCAGACGTCGCCGTGGATGAGCGCGGGCGGGTTCGGCTCCCCGATCAAATCTTCCAGCCGCTCCGCGAGACGCTCCACCCTGCGTACGTCCTCGTCCGGCAGCCTCCCCGCCTCGTAGGCCACGCGTGCCAGATACAGCAGTCGCTCCTGCCTGAAGAACTCCGTCCAGCTCTCCGTAGGCGGGTTCGGCTGGTCGAGGCTGCCGATGAGCGTGTCCCGCTCGTGGCCGTAGGCATCCGCCGTGATGGAATGCAGGGCGGCGAGCAGCTCTGCGGCGTGACGCTCGGCCCCATCGGAGAAGCGGCTGCTCCCCTCGACGAACTCCATCAGGAGCAGTTTATCTGAACCGTGGTAGACCTCTGGGACGGGGAGCTCGCTCCTCTCGCGCAGGTAGCCGAGCATGTACGCCTCGCGCTCCAGGTGCGACTCGCCCTCCCTGTCGACCTTGGCGACGAGCGGGGTACCGTCCCCAAGCTCGACCCTGTAGACCTCTCCGATGCAGCCGCCGCCCATGGGACGAGCGCTCTTCAGACGCTCGCCCAGAGAGACCTCGACGCCTCCTGCGATGATCTTCTCAACCACCGAGGTGCCGCTCTCTTATCTCCCGCAGCAACCCTTCCGAGGCCTCCTCTATGAGGTCCAGCGCGCGCTGAAAGCCGGCGGGACCGCCGTAGTAGGGGTCGGGGACCTCGGTCTCGGGACCGGGCGCGTAGTCGAGGAAGGGACGTATCTCTGCTCCGCCATCGCAGAGCCTCGCGACCGTCCTGTAGTTCTCCTCGTCCATCGTCAGGATGTAGTCGAAGTGCTTGCAGTCGTCGGGTTCGAGAAGGCGGGCCCGCTGGCCTGATATGTCTATGCCACGGGCGAGCACGCTCTCCTGCGCCCTCGGGTCCGGCGGCTCCCCGGCATGATAGAAGCCGTGTGTGCCGGCCGAGTCGACATGGAGCTGATCGGCCACTCCCTCGCGCCTGGCGACGTTCTCGAAGACGCCCTGCGCGACAGGGCTGCGGCATATGTTTCCCATACAGACGAACAGGATACGTACCATAGGTATGATTCTAGAGCATGGGTGGTCGGCGAGTGAAAGCTGGCTGCGGAGAGGCTAGACTGGTCTTTTCGACTTCCAGAGAACGAGGAGGAGCACATGGCGGAGGTACGCAGGGTCGGAATGTTGACGGGCGGCGGGGACGCGCCCGGGCTGAACGGCGTGATCCGGGCCGTCACAACGAAGTGCGTCGAGGACTACGACTACGAGGTCGTCGGGCTCAAGCGCGGCTGGAAGTCCCTGCTAGATCCTGAGCCCGACACCGTCATGCCCCTCGGCACGGACGACGTGCGCTACATCCTGCAGGA
>CADDZK010000353.1 GCA_902812425.1 Actinomycetota bacterium | reverse complement strand
TCCCCATGCCACCCATGACCCTGTCGACGAAACGGGAGACGCCGCCTCGCTCCCCTGAGTGGGGCGGTCCCTGAAGGAGTCGCTCTTCGAGCCCGTGGCGGAAAGGCTCGTGGAAGGGGTATGGCTCCATCGTCTGGGCGACGCCGCCGCGAGATCCGATGGCGTCGAGCTCGTCCATGAAGATAACAGCCCCCCCGAAGCGCTCCGAGAACTTGCGCGCCTTGGTGAAGAGGCGCATGACCTTGAGGTTGCCTATCCCCATGAACATGCTGCTAAAAGATGAGGCCGAGGCGTAGATGAAAGGCACGTTCACCTCGCCCGCTATCGCCTTGCTGAGGAGCGTCTTGCCCGTCCCTGGGGGGCCTTCGAGGAGGATGCCCTGGGGCGGGTAGCCGCCCATCTTCCTAAACTTCTTGAAGCCCTGGAAGAGGCGGACGACCTCGCGGGTGGCCTCGACGGCGGCCTTCTGGCCACGCACGTCGTCGAAGGTGGCGTCGTACTCGCCGGGGAAGATGATGTAGGTGCGTCCGCGCCCGAGGAACCAGAATAGGGCGACGAACTGGACGATCAGGAACATCATCGCGAAGAACAGCGTGAACCCGAGCCCGAAGAGGCGCACCAGCAGGCTCGGTAGGAGGCTGTTCGCCGCCCCTATAGAGTACGGCGGCAGCCCGCCCTGTCCCCAGGGCAGGATCAGCCATATCCCTACCAGGTACAGTATGTACAGCGCTACGGCGAGGACGATGCGCTTGATCCAACGCCTTATCCTGCCTATGCCTACGGCGTGCCTCTCGCGGAAATTCTCCGCGTATGGGTCTCTGTACCTGTGCTGTTGCGGTTCACTCAAAGCTCTCACTCCTCGGGCGGATAGAGCCTAAGTTTGCGCCCACGGAACGCGATGCGCAACTTTTTTCCGGTTCCGATACCAGCGGGCCGTTACCGAAACGTTATAGGACCGTGGCCGAAAGTTTATTCATCTGTAGCCGTGACGTTACCCGACCTCTCTAGAGTACCTAATGTAGACCGAAGAACCGGATGAGAAAGGGGAGACTGATGAGGCAGACGGCGAAGATACTGGCGGTTATGGCCCTCATGGTCGTGTTCTCTTCCGGCGTGGCCCTGGCGGCCTACGACGACTCGATCACGGGCACCGACCACACCGACATCATCTCAGGCACCAGGCAGGCCGAGCAGATCACTGGCCTCGGCGCTGGCGACCAGATCAACGGCGGCGGCGGCGCCGACCTCGTCCAGGGCGGCCCCGGCTCCGACGAGCTCGGCGACGGATACGGGCGTGATACGGTCTACGGCGACGGCGGCGCGGACAACCTGATCGGGCAGGGCGGCGATCCCGTCGTCGACTACTTCTACGGTGGCGGCGGCGACGACACCGTCCAGTCGAGGGATATCCCCGCCGTCAAGGACGTCGTGAGCTGCGGCGCGGGCACCGATACCGTCTACGCAGACAAGGCCGACGCAGTCTCCGACGATTGCGAGAGGGTGCATATCAGGTAAGTCCAGACTCGGTCTTACGAACGGAGGACCCGGAGACGTCTCCGGGTCCTCCGTCTTTCTAGTTACGGGCGTAGACTCCGGCTCGACGCTCTCCTTCTAACCGCGGCCCTCGTAGTGCTCATGAACGGCGTCGTCGAAAGCGCCTGAGAGTTCCCCCATCTCCGGTGCCGACCCTATGGCCGCGGCGTCGAAGGGAACAGAGACGCGCTGCCCCTCGGCGTCCACCTCTATCCGCTCTGCGGGGATGGGATGTCTATCGACGACTACGTACTTCAGGACGTCGCTCGGGGCGTCGTAGACGGTATCTTCGATCTCGCCTACCTCTTCCCCCGAGACGTCGATGACCTTGTAGCCCTCCAGCTGCGTATAGGGGTTGTCGGAACGGTGGTCCGCTTCATCCATAGTGCGTCCTCCGGTGGCAGGCATACGCGTATGTGCGTATGATACTTCGGCGTGGGCGCCAGAACAGATCACGGTCGCAACGCCCGGAGCTTGAAGGCCTTCTCGTTGTTGCTCCTGGCCCTCATGGTGGCCTCGCTGGTGCTCGTGCACACGGCCTCCTACCAGCCTGCGGTCTCCTACATCCTGCTCTACCTCGTCTCCTCCGTCGGCATTATCACGGCGGCTGTCGTGGTTCCGCTCTTGCCGACGGAGCAGTTCACCGCCGGTTTCTGCGGCTCGATCTACGCTCTGTACGCGGCCATCGTCGCCATGATGGTCTTCTTCTCCGGCGGGGTATCGAGCGAGCTCTACGTCATGTTCTTCCCGCTGCTTCTGGCCTGTACGTTGCACGGGGCGTGGCGGGTAGTGCTCGGTGTACTCGTCGCCGTCCTGTTCTGCTACGCCCTGGCGATGATGCCCGGTCTCCTTGAGGAGGGAACGGGGCAGGAGGTAGCCTCGCTCGTCTTCTACCGCCTCGCCGCCGTGGGCCTCACGGGCGTGTTCTTGATCTACGCCTCAAGGAGCGTTCTCCCTGCCGGTTATGCCGAGGACTACGCGACGGATGACGACGGCTCCGTGCTGCTCGAGAGGGTCGAAGAAGAGCTCGCCGCCCGCAGGGGGGTGCCCGTCGCGGTGATCCTCGTCGACCCCGGCGGGGATATGGAGGCTATGGAGCCCCTTCTGGAGAGGGTGTGGTCGCGCATCGGGGAGCCCGTGTTGCTCGGGGAGGGCAACCTCTTCGGGGTGGTCGTGAGCGGGGTGGACGACGGGGGAGTCGAGAGCGCGGCGCGGCGCGTCCTGGCCGCCGCGAGCTCTCTGGGCGCGCAGGATACCAGGGCGGGGGCGGCGATCTACCCGCGCGACGCCCGCTCCGCCGAAGACCTCCTGATCTCGGCCGGACGCGCCCTTGAGGCCGCCTTCGAGGTCGAGTCGCCGAGCGCCATAGTTCTCGCTGGCAGGGGCACACCGGGAGGCGAAGCGGGCCGCTACAGGGCGGCTAGATAGCCGCCACAGTACGCTACGCCCTTCGGGCCACGCTCCTCAGCACGGCGCCTTTGGCGCCTTTCAGCACGCTTCGGGCCTAAAAGTCCCTCGCTTATCAGCATTTCAGTTTTTCGTCGTGCAGCGATCTGTGCATCCACACCTTTGCTGACAGACTGAAATGCTGAGAGCCTCCCGAAGGGAGGCGTGCTGAGATGCTGACAAGCGGAGGCGAAGCCGTAGCGTGCTGAAACCTCCTTCGGGGGTCGTTCGTACCGATGATATAATCCACGACGTACTCTACAGGCTTGACGATTGCCGGGGGTGGGCGGCACAGATGGGAAGATTTACGAGGGCTATTCGCGGTTTCTTCGGGAGGTTCCTCTCCGGGGTCGAGCAACGCAACCCCGAGATCCTGCTCGAGAACGCCGTCCAGGACGAGCTCGAGAACCTGAAGAAGCTCCAGATCGCGGCGGCCCGCACGATGGCCTACGAGAAGATGCTCGCGAACGACGCCGTCTCGAAGCAGAAGATCCTGGCCGTCAAGGAACGTCAGGCCCGCGAGCTCGCGAGCAGGGGCCAGCGCGAGGCGGCCATCGAGGTGGTCCAGCAGAAGCAGGAGGCCCAGGCGAGCCTCGCCGACATCGAGGCCCGTCTGGATGAGGCCCGCAGGAACTCCCAGGAGATGGAGCAGGCGTTCCGCGATCAGGAGCGCCGCTACAACGACGTCGTGCGCGAGCGGGCCGCCCTCATGGAGGAGCACCAGCGCTCCCGCGCACTCAGGACGGCCAACGAGGCCCGCTCTAACATCTCCCTCTCGGACTCCTCGCGCGACCTAGAGAAGGCGAGGCAGTCGATCCGCCAGGCCTCCTACGAGGCCGAGGCCATCGGCGAGCTCGGAACGAGCGAGACGGAGCGCCAGATCGCTGCGGCCGAGATCGACATAAAGCGCCTCGACGCCGAGCGGGAGCTCGAGATGATGGAGGTCCAGATGGGCCTGCGCGAGCCGGAGCAGATCGAGCCCGCCCAGATCGACGAGACCACAGAACCCCAACCCGAGGAGAGCGAGGGAGAGTCGCGTGGGTAGCCTCGCGGTGAGGAGAAAGCGGAGCCTGGCGAGCCGGATGATGGTACGCCTCGCACCTTTCGCTTCCTTCGCCGGGCTCGGGGCCTTCGAAGCTGCCCAGACGCATTACCTCCTCGCTGTGCCGCTCGGGATCGCGGCCCTGGTCTCGGGCAGGCGGCTCCTCGACCGGCGCGAGAACGCGCGCAAGGAGGTTTTGAGTCGGGCGCGGGAGAACGCGAGGGAGCTCGGCCGGGTGGCGAGGGAGGACCGCATCGCGGCGTCGCAGATGAAACGGATCACGGCGCTGCAGGAGGGGCTCATCG
>CADDZK010000352.1 GCA_902812425.1 Actinomycetota bacterium | reverse complement strand
GTATTGTAGGGGAGGCCTGTCTCCCGGCTCATCTTTCCCTGCGTGAACCCCCGTTCCTTCATGCAGGCCAAGACCTGCGCCTACGGCTCGAAGGCGTCCGGCCTCCCCAGGACTTTTGTGTTCGTACGGTTCGTACCCCCGCTAATTGAAGGGCTTCCAGCCTTGTTGTAGGAAGCACCAACCGAAGATCTTCTTGCGGACCTCATTCCTGCTTCGTCGTGCCCCTGTTATCCTCGACCGGCTTAGTGCGATAGGACTTCCGGAGCTCCGGAAGTCCCTCGAAGGCTTCCTTGGAAACCGTCTGCCCGTAGGCATACGCCAGTGCGAACTCGCTCCACTCCTCCGCCGAGAACCCCAGTATGGCGTCGGCATAGGTGGGCACCTCCCTGGGGCACGTCGTCTTGCCATGCATCCAGTCCGAGACGCTCCTCTGGCCGATGTCCCGCTGCTTGCCGGGCCGGCCTACCTTGAACCCTCGCTTCCGGCACTCTGTGGCGAACGTGCTCTGATTGTAGCCCCTAGAGTCCAGGAGTCTGTTGAATACGTGCCCGAAGTACGTGTAACCCTCGTCTGCCAGACCCGGCTCCCTTCGGTGCGGTTCCCTGCTGCGGAGCATATCCGCGCGGCAGTGTTCGCTCAAGGCCTGGAGGCCCTTGGGGCTGTATTCGGCCAACATCATATTGGCATATTACCGAATTTTTCGGTATAATGCGGTTGAAGTGTACCAAAACATTCGGTAGAAAGGATCATGGGTATGGGCTTGGTGCTTGCGATGGGGGCGGTAAATGAGTGGGCGCGGTGGGCGTCGGCTCCGTGAGATGTCGCAACGGGCCGGTCTTCAGGAGGAAGCTGTGCGTCGGGTGGGGCGGGCCGTGTTTCGCCTGTGATGGCCGGGGAGAGTTGGGATTGGCGCTAGAGCTTTCGGACACAAAGGTCGCCGCGACGTGACCATGCCCCGTGTGCCGGGGACGCCGGCGGGCGATAGTCGTGGGATTTGAGGAGGGGTGCACAGACTTGGGTGGAGACGGTAACCGGTAGTGAACTTAAGATGAGCTTCATGGCGTGGCTGCGGAGGGATGTACGGACGCGCTTGCGTAAGGGGGACGATGAGCGTTTGGGCTCAGAGCTGGGCATACGAGCAGCGCCTCGGCAGGTGGCGCGAGACAAACCGTGGGAAGAAGGCCTGGAAGGGGGATCCGGGCGCGAAGAGCGTTCTCGCCGCAGTGGCCACGTTCGCTGACGAGATGGGTTACGCCTACTGCGGCCAGGAGACGCTCGCGGAGATGACCGACATGACAGAGCGCTCTGTTAGGGAGCACCTGCACAACCTCGAGTGGTCAAGGTGTTCGATGTCTCTCAGACCGTTCCTACACCGGGGTCCGAGCCTCTGCCCGAGAAACCGCGACCCATGGCGCTTGCAGGAGGCTCTTCCTCGACTGCACGAACCCTCGCACGGTCCCTGCGGCGGCTCTGCAAAGCTGAGGGGCTCGAGTTGCGCGAGAGCGGCGAGGAGCTCGACGCCCTCTACCCCGGCGCGAACGGTCTCTATTCGCCACGGAGGAAGCTGATCCTCCTCAGGGAGACGCTCGTCGACGACCAGAAGGTAAAGAGCTTAACGCACGAGCTGGCCCACCATCTGCTCCACCGCGACGTGCGCGCATCGGAGGCGGAGCGCCCCACCCTGGAGGTCGAGGCCGAGGGGACGACTTACGCGATTCTCTCATACTTCGGCATCGACACCTCTGATTACTCCTTCGCCTACGTGGCCCACTGGGCCGAGCAGAAAGAGGTGGTGAAGGCCGTACTCTCAAACATTCAGAAGGCCGCAAGGGCGATCATCGAGGCGGTGGAAGGCGGCGCCTCCGAGGTGAAAGTCACGGCGGACAGTGGGGCGGCGTAGAAAGAGGGAGCGGGACCCGGAGGTCCCGCCCGTATAATCTGAAAGAGGGATGGTGTTGCGACGTGAAGCTCTCCGAAAGCTACGAGGTGCTCGAATCGATCGTTGTGGGGATGGACCCGGCCATCGATGGGTTCGCTGGGGTACTCATCGAACTTGTTGCCGCAGGGGAAAGCTACGCGGTGGTGGAGACCGCCGCAGGCAGGGGCAACCGGCTACTCCTCTTCCGCAGCAGAAGCCAAGAGCTCGCACGCTACCTCTTTGAGGCCGAACTGCGACCGCACTAGCACACAGAGCTGCATCCCAGCACGGCACCTGCGATGGTGACCGGTATGCGGATAGTCGAATGGGCCGAAGTGTGTCTGTTCCTCACAAACCCTCGTTTGGGAAACCGGTCTTTCCAGCCGCGCACATGCCTCCATGGGTCCTCAAGTTCACCAAAGACGCGCTGTAGCGCGGGGCTCTTACCGACGCGCGGGCGACTCCTGCTCAGAGAGAGCACGCGAGGCGGTCACCGATCTGCCCGCCGTCAAGCAAACAGGGCGGCTTCTGTTCGTCCGGATTGGAGGATCGAGCACGCGTCCCGAGCCAGACAGCGTGCTCACCCAACGAACTTCGCCTTTCACCCATTCTGCGAAGTTCATATCCAAGATCCTGAATGAATCTACCAACACAAGGGTGTAAAGGGCCCAACTTGTGCCTGTCTGTAGGGTAACCTAACCACATGATGTTGCGGTTGCGAATAAAGATGGGGCGGCTCGCGTGAGACACGTGCCGCCACCGGAGTAGACCTCAGCCCTTGTACTCGTCCTTGCCTGAGCTCTCTAGAGTGTGTTATGAACTTGGGCGAAAATCGCATAGAAATGCGGATTCCACGGTCGGCTTGGTTCTCTCGCGATCTCCGTTTCCCGCATTCCTAAGCCGTTTCTAATCGAGTTCATAACAGCCTCTAAGCTTTCGAGAGACCTCCCGCTTGCTCCTACTATAGGGGCTGCGGGGCTTCTCGCCCGGCAGGACGGTCTCCGGTGGCTCGTGGCCGTAGCAGCACACATCGGAGCGCCAACGGATTGTGCCCTCACCCTTGCGTCGCTGACCTTTGCCGTTCGGCATGGCCCCCCATGGTAGCGCGAGAGGCGGTCATGGCACGGTAGGGAGCAGCCCACCCAGCTTAACCCTGGGTCAGCATGTGTGCCGTTTTCACCTATAGCGTCTATCGTGCCCCTCTATCGTGCCCCTACTTGGCCATCAAGGTGCTCATCCCTTTCAGACCCACCTCCATACCCTTCCACGGGATGCCCGCGTGGAAAGGGTTACCGAGCGCGAACCGGAATGGCAGGTAGTAGCCGAGGGCTTTCTTACCCAGCCGCCACGCCGCGTAGGACCCTACCTTGTAGGCATCAGTCGCTGCGGGGTCCACCCCGATGGGCTTCTCTGGGACGCCCGTGAGCCTCAGGGGCACCTGCGCGAAGGTCGCCTTGTCGAACTGCTCCATCACGCACATGCTGGTCGGCTCGAAGGCGATCTCGGGCTCCGTGCCCAACACGCGCGCGGAGATGTGCTCTGCGGCCGCGTCGGCCTGCAGGAATGCGAGGAACGCCTGCTTCACCGGGAAGTCACCGGCGTCGCCCACGGCGTAGGCCTCCGGGTGGTCGACGACCTGGCGGGTCGCGAGGTCGGTCTGAATGAAGCCCCGATCGTCCCCCGGAAGCGTGGGGTAGGCCACCTCAGAGACGTAGGGTGAGAAGGCGACGAGGAGATCGTAGGGCAGAACTTCGCCGTTTTCGTAGTGGACCTCTCCGTCCTCCACCCGCTCGGCGGCGTACCCGGTATGGCCGGCCACAACCCTGCGCTCGAACTCCCCTGTAACCACATCGTGCAAGCGTGGGCCGAAGGCCTGGATGTAGCTCTGCTCGTAGGTGGACCAGGTGAGATCCACGTTGGCACGGACCTTCTTGCGCCTGAGCCAGGTATCGAGCATGAAGACGAGCTCGTACAAAGGTCCGGCGCACTTGTTGTTGGGCGCGACCAGGAAGAGCACGCGCCTGTTGCGACCCTCCCTGGCCTCCTCGAGCAGGTCGTAGAGGGCGAGCCTGAGCTCGAGCATCTCCCTGGGGGTCCAGATGGTCTGGGCGTGCTCCTTAAGGCCCAGCACCTCCCCTGGACGCATGTCGGCTCCTGTGGCGACCACCAGGTAGTCATAGGAGAGGACCCTGCGTTCGGTCGAGACCTTCTTCGCGTCGGGGTCCACCTCACGCACTCGGTCCTTGATAAACGAGATCTTCTTGCGGCGGGTGGGGCGCTCGAGCCCGACCTTCAGCTTCTCGGGGTCGAGTCCGAAGGGGATGTAGATGGTGTTGGGCTTGAACAGGAAGTAGTCCCTTTCCGAGACTAGGGTGATGTTCACCCTCTCTTGGAGCCTCATGCGCAAATAG
>CADDZK010000351.1 GCA_902812425.1 Actinomycetota bacterium | reverse complement strand
GGCCTGGATCATCGCCCTCGCGTCATCGAGCGACGTCGCGATGGGCTTCTCGCAGAGCACGTGCACGCCGGCCTGAAGAGCCGGGATCACATCCCTGGCGTGGTTCTTGTTCTCGGAACAGACCACCACGGCCTCGACCTCACCGAACAACTCGTCGGCGCCCTCGAAAAAGCGCACTCCGTAACGCTCCGCGGCCTCCCTGCCGCGAACCTCATCTTCGTCGGTGATGCCGACGAAATCCGCCGCGTCGAGATCCTTAAGCACGGCGGCGTACGCAGGAGAGTGCACGTGGGCGAAGCTGACGATACCGACCCTCATCCTCGCCCTCCCAGCGTAACGGGCTCTCCCGTAAGGACGGACTCCGTCGCTGCCAGGCTGATCCTGAGCGCCTCGTAGGCGTCGCGCGCCTCCACGACAGGCTCTTCTCCCTTCGCTATACAGCGGATGAAGTGTTCGAGCTCGGCCTCGTAGGGGCTCCTGCCTGAGACGAGGTCGGGAACCTCGGACGGGGTCTCACCGATCCACTCGAGGAGGGCCGGCTCCCTGCTGTCAGCCGTGAGGAGGGCGCGGCTCCCCGCCACCTCGATGGAGTAGTTGAACGGCCCGGGATACCCCCAGTGGCCCTCGACGTGGGCGATGGCACCGCCCTCGAATCGAAGGGTGACGAGGGCGTAGTCGAGCCGGTTGTACTCGCGCCCGAGCACGCCCCTGGCGTATACCCTCTCGACCTCGCCCAGAGCCCAGCGCAGGAAATCGAAGTCATGGATCACCAGATCCAGGAGGACGCCGCCGCTCGCGCGCCAGTCCGCGTACCAGTCGTTCCAGCCCCTGAGGAACGGAGACCGGCGGCTCGTGCGGACCACCCCGACGGTCCCAAGCTCCCCGGCTTCGATCTTCTCCTTGATCCTGACGTACTCGGGGAAGAAACGGACGACGTGGCCGACGAAGAGCCGCGGACCTTCGCCCGAGAAGGCGTCCAGGATCTCCTCGGCGTCCTCGATGGTGCGGGCTATCGGTTTCTCGAGGATGACGTGCCTGCCCTCACCAGCCGCCTTGAGGGCGAGATCCCTGTGAAAGGCGGTAGGCAGGCAGACGTCGACGACCTCGACGTCCTCGGCGGCGACGAGGTCCTCGTACGAAGCGTAGGCCCGCGCCCCGACGAGCGCCGCACCAGCCTCGGCGCTCTCGATGCGGGCGTCGGCGACGCCTACCACTTCGGTTTTCGGGATGTTGGCGTAGGCGCCGAGGTGAACGCCGCCCATAAAGCCGGCGCCTACGAGACCGACCCGCATCAGTACCCCCCTGCATTCGACGGCGGGCCACCGTTATACCCCGAGCTGTGGCTAAAGGCTAAGATTTCTGGCCCTCTCGGATAAAGTTCTCGAGCGACGTCTTCAGGCTGCGCGCGGCCTCCGCTGGCGTTATGTCACCGGTGAGCGAGGCGTTGAACTGCTTCTGCATCTCCAGAGACATATCCGAGTAGTAAGGTGAGACCGGACGCGGGCGGGTGTGCTGGAGCGCCTCCTTGGCGAGGGCGACGACGGGCACGCTCTCCCTGATGTCGGGGTCGTCGTAGAGCGCCGTCCTCGTCGGCAGGTAAGATCCTTTCATCGCCCTCAGCTTCTGCTGCTCGGGTGCCGTGATGTACTCTATAAACTTCCAGGCGGCGTCGGGGTATTTCGAGCTCGTGCTTATGTAGAGCGGCTGGTCTCCGACCGTGCCGTTGCCCGGTTTTCCGTCGGCCGAGGGCAGCTCCGAGACCCCGACCTGATCCGGCTTGATCTTCGACTCCTTCGGGTCTGTGGTGAGGGCGTAGACGTAAGGCCAGTTACGCAAGAAGATCGCATCTCCGTTCAGGAAGGCCGCCGCTGACTCGTCCTCCTTGTAGACCGTCACCCCCTTCGGGGAGATACCGTCGGTGATCATGCTCCGCTCGGTGGCGAGGCCCGCTATAGCATTGGGGCTGTCTATGACTACCTTCGTCGAGTCCTGCGGGTCGAGGACGTTGCCGCCGTGGGTCCAGATGTACTCGCAGCCGTCGCAGACCCCACCCTCGTACCTCGCGCCCTGGAAGACGAACCCGTAGCTGGTGTTCGCCGCGCTCCTCACCTTCTTGGTCATCTGCTTGAGCTCGTCCCAGGTCTTCGGCGGTCCGTCGTAGCCGCTCTGCTTCAGCAGGTCCTTCCTGTAATAGAGGAGGCCCGTATCCGTGAACCAGGGCATCCCGTAGGCCTTGCCTTTGTAGGTTATGGCCTCGACCGAACCGGGCAGGAACTCC
The DNA here is from genome assembly GCA_902812425.1 of Actinomycetota bacterium. Lineage (GTDB taxonomy): Bacteria > Actinomycetota > Rubrobacteria > Rubrobacterales > Rubrobacteraceae > Rubrobacter_D. Next base: position 2,054 of record CADDZK010000351.1, on the reverse strand, counting down.
TTCTGCGCGCTCTGCGTGAAGCGGTCGGAGAGGTCGTGGATCCAACCGCTCTCCGCGAGCTCGGCGGTCCAGATGACGTCGCCGAGGATGACGTCGATGTCCTCACCACCGGCCTGCATCTGGGTCCTCAGCTTGTCGAAACGCTGTCCCGTGTCGGCGTTGCCCTAGCGGTAGATGACCTTGTACTTGCCCTTGTTCTTGGCGTTGAAGTCGTTTACGAGCTTGGTCGTAGTACCTGACGTGTCGGGAGGGGCCGTAAAGTACAGTTCCGTGGCGCCCCCGCTCTGCTCGCCCCCGCCACAACCGGCCGCACCGAGGAGGACGGCCCCCGCGAGGCCCGTCCCGCCTACCTTGAGGAAGTCCCTGCGCGAGAGCTGTGAACGTTTGTTTTCCATTCCTCTCTCCCTTCTACTGCTGCCTGAGCAGCCACTCGTGGTCCGGATCGTTCTTTACCTTCCATTCACGCACGGGCCCCGCCATGACGTTGAGGTAGTAGAGGTCGTAGCCAGGAGGCGCCGAGACGGCGTGGTAGCCGCGGGGGACGAGCACGGTGTCGCCGTCGCCGACGGTCATCGTCTCGTCGAGCGAGCGGTCCTCGCTGTAGACCCTCTGCACGGCGAAGCCATGGTCGGGCTGGACCCTGTGGTAGTAGGTCTCCTCGAGGTAAGACTCGTTCGGGCGGTCGTCGGTGTCGTGCTTGTGCGGCGGATAGCTCGACCAGTGGCCGCCGGGGGTGATGACCTCGACGACGAGAAGCCTCTCTGCGGGCTGGCCCTCCATGAGGAGGTTCCTGATCTCCCGTTCCATGTTGCCCGAGCCGCGGGCGCTCACCTCGGCGTCCTCGGGCCGGATGAGCCGTGGCTCTACCCCTTCCTCGGCCGGTGCGGAGCAGACCGCGAGCTCCAGGTAGGTGACGGCCTCGACACGGTAGTCTGTCTCCGGCGGCAGGTAGACTGCGTAAGGCGGCCCCTCGAAGACGGTCTCGCGCTCCCCTATTCCCCTCCATTCTTCGTCCGCCGTGGAGACGGTGCAGTACCCGGATAGCAGCACGAGGCAGGCCTCCTCCCCGCCCGTACTGCGCTCCACGGTGCGCCCGTCCGCGAGACGCAGCACCTCGAAGCCGACATACTCCCAGCCAGCAGACTGTGGGGTCACCATCACGACCCTGCCTTCCTCGTCGGGACGGCGGTTGCTGCCTACGATCAGGTCGGGCACGCTCTTCAGCTCCTCTCTAGAGGTATCTGCGTTCTGAGTCCCTGTTCTTCGCGTACTCCTCGCGGGCCGAGATCACGGACTCCATCTCGGAGACCTCGGAGACGGGCACGTCCCAGAAAGCGTCGTAGTCAGGTACTCCTTCGTAGCGGTCCACGGGGATGTGGATGACGACCGTGCGGTCTACCTGCTTCGCACGTACCAGGGCCTCTTTCACCTCTTCGACGTTCTGCGTCCTGATGACGTGGGCACCCAGGCCCTCGGCGTTCGTGGCGAGGTCCACGGGCAGTACCTCGCCCGGTTCCTCCTCGGTGTCGAGGCCGATGGAACCGTCCTTGCGGTAGCGGTAGTGGGTGCCGAAGCCTTGCGAGCCGACGGAGCGCGAGAGCGCCCCGATGGAGGAGAACCCCGAGTTGTCCACGAGGACGACTGTGAGTTTGTAGCCCTCCTGGATGGAGGTAACTATCTCCGCGTTCATCATCAGGTAAGAACCGTCGCCGCACATGACGTAGACCTCGCGTTCGGGGTCTGCCATCTTTATGCCAAGGCCACCAGCGATCTCGTAGCCCATGCACGAGTAGCCGTACTCGACGTGGTAGCCCTTCGGGTCGCGTGTCCTCCAGAGCTTGTGAAGGTCCCCGGGCATGGAACCCGCCGCGCAGACGACCACGTCTTCGGCCTCCGAGAACGAGTTGACCGCCCCTATGACCTCGCTCTGGGCTGGCAGCGGACCGTGATCCAGAGAATAGAGCCTCCCGACCTCCCCGTCCCACTCCCTGTTCGCCCTCTCGCTTTGCTCCCTGTACTCCCCATCGACCTCGTAGCCTGCGAGGGCGCCTTCG
>CADDZK010000350.1 GCA_902812425.1 Actinomycetota bacterium | reverse complement strand
CACCAGGAGAACCGCGATAGCCAGAGCGCCAAGTACACTGACCCAGAGGTACGCGCTCCCTAAGTCCGTCACGAACGGTACTCTTGCCCCGTTCAAGACGACGGCTATGTCGTAGCGTCTGGGGTAAGAGTATTCAAACTTCTGCGGCGGATCACCCCCACCCTTCACGAAACCTTCGACCGTCTGGCCTTTGTCGTGGACCACTAGCGGACCATGCGCATCGTCGGTGACGAACCGATGGTTTTCGACGGCCCTCTGAAACTCCTGGGAGTCGAGTTCTCGGACGCCCGTAACATCCTCTTTGCTCGGCAGCGAAGTCGCCAGCCCGGAAACGAACGTCAGTGGTCCAAAGGGCATCCAGAAGGTGAAAACGACGACCGCACAGGCGGCTAGCGCACCGGCCGACCGCGACCGGGCGGACAAGCGGCGTAGCCAGGGCGCGCACGCTACGCAGAGCGCGCCAACCCCGAGGAGCATAAAAACCCAGCAGCCTGTGCTCATCCGCGTGAGCCCGTCTTCATAGGTGCTGTTCGACGGCCCGTAATATCCTCGCTAGTAGCCGACAAGGGGATGATCTCCTGCCGCCTCGTCTCCGAGCCTCCGTAAGAGCGAAACCTTCATTCGTCCACGACTCTTCTACAGAACCTCAAGAGACCTCGCTCTCTACTACGGCTGAAGGACCCGCTCTTTGTGTGGGGGCGGGCCCTTCAGCGAACCGGACGGCCTTGGTATGCCGGCGGCTACTGCCCGTGCTGGACGCCGGGCTCGCCCACGCCGACGTCGAAGTCCGGTCTCTCCTTGGCCTTACCGGTCTCGCCGACCGGCAGGAACCGGACCCCGACCCCTTTGAACATCAGCGAGGTGGCCGTATACCAGGCGAGGAGGGCCGAGAGCATCAGCACGTAGGCGCCGATCACCTCCCAGAATACGGTGCCCGTCATGAGGCCGACCGCCAGGCAGCCCGCCCCTACCCACAAAGTGTGCAGCACCGCGGCGAGCCCCAGATTCTCACGCATCGCCGCCAGGGCTCCGGAGAGCGTTATGGCGGCAAGCCCTGCGAACCAGTAGCCGAAAGCCACCTCCCCAGAAGGCGTGAGCGCAGGGAGCGCACCCGTGCCGATCAGCAACCAGAGCAGACCGTAGCCTATCCAGAAAGATCCCCACGCCCCGTGCATGCCGGTCCCGATGCCGTCGCGTGCCTTGTACGACCACATGGCGGCCGCAAACTGGGCGACGCCTCCGAAGGCGGCTGCGAACGGAGCGAGGATGGTGGGCGTGTCAGCGTTGCCGTACCAGCCGGCCACGTGTGCGGCGACCATGAACGTCGCCACGGCGAAGCCCAAGAGCCCCAGAATCGAGGGGGCAGCTATCGGTTGCAAGAACGCCCGGGCTACAGAGCCATCCTGTTCGACGGCTCGATGCTCCGTCGGGGGAGAACTCTCCTGCAGATTGCGACCGAACCTGCCTACTCGTTCTCTATCCACATTGACCTCCTTACTACTCGCTTCTAGACTAGGTGATCCCTACTATTCCACGGCTTTGTTGCCATTTGGTAAGCTTTCTACAGCGCTCGGCAAACTAACGGTTAAGGTCCATTTATGCGGCCTTTTCTCGCCCAACACCCCTCCTAAGGGCACCGAGAAGAGGACGTCTTTAAGAGAACGAGAAGACGATGCCGGTCGGAGGACCACGGGGATGATTCTCGATCCGCCCGGACCGGCCATTGCGCCACGCGTGACCGTGTTACCCCTTCCCAGGAGCTCCTACGTTACAGGACGGGTATTGAAAGGCTCCCCTACTTCTCCGGGCCGGAGAAGGGATGCACCTGAAAACGCCAGAGGTTTTCGGACAGGTTTCGAAGTGCCCGCGCCCGGCAAGAGCGCATTTATGGCGTCACTTGCCGGGCGTGATCTTCAAAGGGATTTTCCGGGTGTCAGGTATGCAGTCGTTATCCTCACCGACCCTGACGCCTTGACCGTAGACCAAAGACCCGCCGAGATACCCCTAAAGACCTGCGGGCGATGCGCCGAGGATGGAAAAGGAAGGGCTTTGCGGTCCACCCGACCACCCGCGCGACGACGCGGCTCTCATGGCGAGGCAGCCCGCCATGAGAGCCGCGTTGGAGAGGCCGTGATAGAGTGCCGCCTGCCGGACAGGTCTGTTCTCTGTCGTAATAGTCGAGGACCCCTGTGGTCGCGGCGGCACCCAGGAGGCCGAATATCGGGTTGTAGCGCCCCGCCTTGCTCAGACTCTCCCTGCCGCTCTTATGCGAAGGCCGGAGGCCGCTGGTTTACGGCCGCAGGCCTACCGTTACCGCCAGGTGCGCTCGTCTACTCTCCGGTGAGCTTATCCTTGGCCTTATCTATGAGCCCCTGATCCCCTCCTTGCTCGCCTCCCTGCATCGCCTTCTGCAGTAGCTCGGCAGCACTCTCTTCTGCCGTCCTCGCCGTCTGTTCCTCCTGCTGCATGTTCTCCCTCAAGAGCCGCTCGATCTCGGTCTGGCCCATCAGGTTCGCCCCTGTGACCAGGCTCCTGTAAGAGCCCATCTCGAAATGCTCGACCTTGATCACAGCAGAGACTATCGCAGCGTCGCACAGGGCAGCACTCTGGGCCTCTTGTATGCCTTCCTGGGCCTCGCTTACCAGTCCCTGGGCAGCCGCGTTGGTCTCGCGACGGGCCTCCTCCTGCCCAAGCTCCGTGAAGACCCGCTCTATGTTGAGCGCGTGCTGGCGGGTCTGCCCCAGATGATCCTGGATGGCGCCTTTGAGGTCCTCGTCGGTGGCATGCTCGGCCATCTCCTGCTGGCCCTCTATAAAGCGGTGCTCGGCGTCGTAGACTTCGCTGAGCTCGTGGAGGAAGAGTTCTTGTGCGTTGCTGATCGCCATACTGTCGTGTCCTCTCTCTAGCCTACACTGTGAAGACGTGCTTACCCTTCGCCAGAGCACATGAACCGGATCTGGGTTAAGGGCTGGCGAAGCTTCGGTTAAGGGAGCGTTAGCGGGTCCGAGTGCCGGGCACCGCTTCCATCTTCTTGGCAGGGTTCCAGGGACCGTCATCATACTCTTGAAGCATCTCGAGAACCCCTCCGTCCCCAAGCGCCTCTCTCGCCATCGAGGTCGGCCGTTAGTGCCTGCATCGCGCTAAAGCCCCTCCCTGCTCTCCTCATGCACGCGGAAGAGCGAGTAAACCCGTGTGCCGACGTTCGATGGGCAAGTCGAGGAACGTGTGTATAGAGCTAGACCATTTGAGGTCGCGCCCATCCTAAGGTCCATTACGGGTCCGCCGCCGGACGGCCCAGTAGGCGAGTGCCGAGGCCAGTGCCGCGCCTCCCGCCAAGGAGGTTTGCCGGACAAAAGCCTTTCCGCCGTCTCGCCACCCCCCGGTCGACCGGTTCCACTCGGGCATCGGCTCGAAGACGTTGCCAGGCCCCCGCTCGGAGGACTCCGAGCGGAAGGCACCCCACTGGAAGACGTAAGGGACGAGAAAATCATAGAGCCCCGGGGTGGCCGCGTGGGCCCACCTTAGCAGGTAGCCGGTCGGGCCCACGGTCGTCTCGGACCGCGGGCGCTCGGCGTTACGCAGGATCTGTCTCACCACCCGATCGGGGTCGAGCACGGGAGAGATCGGCTTGGCGCCGTGATCGGTGTAGTTGCCCGCATGGCGGAAGATCGGCGTGTCCACGGAGACAGGAAGGATGGTAGCTACGTGGATATCCTTCTGGGCGTGTAAGGCCTGCCTGAGACACTCGGAGAAACCGAGGATGCCGAACTTGCTCGTGACGTAGGAGCTAACGTACGGGGAGCCTATCTTGGCCCACATCGAACACATATTGATCAGGACGCCGCTGCCCTGCTCTTTGAAGTACGGCAAGACGGCCCGGGCGCCGTGAATCTGGCCGAAGAGGTTGGTCTCGATGACCTGGCGGTAGACTTCGGAAGGGACTTCCTCAAGGTAACCGTAGACCATGACCCCTGCGTTGTTAACCCAGGTGTCGATGCGTCCGAAGCTCTCGGCGGTGCGGCGGGCCAGCTCCTGAACGGCCTCCTCATCGGTTACGTCCGTCGGTACGACGAGCGCCCGCCCACCAGCCGCTTCACACTCTTCAGCGACCTCAAGCAGGCTCTGTTCGCTCCTGGCGGCGAGGGCCACGCTCGCCCCGCGCTCGGCGAAGGCCCTCGCGGCCATCCGGCCTATGCCGCTCGACGCGCCCGTGATCACGACCACGGAGTCGCTAATCTCTCGCGGCATCCCTCCCACCCCCTTCCCGCAGCAGGGCTACGGCTTCAGGACGCACTTGATCGCGCCTTCCTGCTTTTTCTGGAAGATCTCGTAGCCGTGCGGAGCCTCCTCC
>CADDZK010000349.1 GCA_902812425.1 Actinomycetota bacterium | reverse complement strand
TCACAGGACCTATCACCTAACCAACGAGGTGGGCACCATAGAGCATACCTACACCTCCGCCTCGGGGCGCATAGCGCTGCACGTAAAGCTTGAGGACGGACGCTGGCAGCTGCTTTGGCCTCAGGAGGTAGAGCCGTTAGCGGAGGAGGACTCGCCGACGAGGTCTGCCGAGAACTTGTAGCCGATGCCCCGGACGGTCTGGATGTAGAGAGGATTCTTAGGGTCAGGTTCTATCTTCTTGCGGACATGCTGGATGTGCACGTCGGCGGCCTTAACGTGCCCGAAGAACACACCCCCCCAGAGATGATCCATTATCTGCTGACGGCTATAGACCCGCCCAGGGCAGGAGGCCAATAACGAGAGAACATCGAACTGCTTGGCGGTAAGCTCTACCTCCTCGCCATCCGCAAGCACCCGATGGCCATAGAGGTCTATCTCGAGGCCCGGGAACACAAGCCTGTCGTTCTCGGTGATGGGCCGCCTCGAGTCCATGCTCCTTCTTCTAAGGTGGGCCCTGAGGCGACTTACGAGCTCGCGGGGTTTGAACGGTTTGGTAACGTAGTCGTCGGCGCCGACCTCAAGCCCGACCACGACGCTCGTCTCGTCGTCGCGGGCTGTGAGCATGACCACAGGGAGGTCTGTGTTCGTCTTCCCTGCGAGCCCCCTTCTGACCTCCCGGCACACCGAGAAGCCGTCCATCTTCCCTGGCAGCATCAGGTCGAGGACGAGCGCGTCGAAGGGGCCGGACCGACGCAGACGCTCGAGTGCCTCTTCACCATCGCCGACCGCTACCGCCTGCATCCCCTCTCTAGAGAGAATCTCCTTGACGATGGCGCGCACGCCCAGGTCATCTTCGACGACCAATATCTTGTTTACTGGCCCACTCATGGCCCTGCCTCCCTCGTCCGAGGCCTGGTCCAAGCCTTACAGTCCTGTGGCCAGGCGCGCACCGCCACTATCCAGCACGCTAATCTTTGCCGAAAAACACCGTACGATATCAGCAGGCCTTCGTAGCGGCTTCCGCCGAAAGGTGCATCCTGTTACACACTTCGGGCCAATTTTCGCTTCTGGACTCGCCAGAGCTTCCCGCACAGGTGCGGTATGAATAAGGACGTGATATCCAGTGTACCGCTACTTCAGTCTGCCTAGGGCAGGTTCACTAGAAGCTAGGGGCTCGCGAAGTACGCGAGTGAGAATAGCGCAGCCTCTGTAGCCTCGCCCCCCATAGTATGGGCCGAGACATGCCAGGTCGGCCTCACGCTGCTGCGACGATTATCTCACCATAGTATCCGGCAATTCACTCGCAGAAGGCCGCATACGCTGCCTCCCGGCTACCTACCACTACGGCGAAACGTTAGAGTTTGGCAAGCTCTATTGGCCCGCGGTAAAGGGAGGGTTAAGGATCGGTATCGCCTGGCAAAACTACACCTTTTGGACCATGTACGCTTGGGCGCGCCTGCGAATAATGAGCCCTGCCACCCGACTATTAGAGAGGAGCGATGGAGCATTACGAGAGATATCGTGGTGAGTGAGCACTCTGTCGGTTACGCTGCCGCGGCTACGAAGAGGTTCTCCTGCGCCTTCGGCACCGATCTTCGTGCACAGGGCTGCCGAAGGTCTGCCGCGACCAGCTTCGGGCGTGTGCCGTTATGCGAGCAGCACTTCAAGGAAGTCGCGGCGAGTGAGCGAACGGCCCATTGGGAGGAGGTCGACCTCCTCCTAGAGGCGTGGCTAAGTGTCGCTGGTAGCTGGGGTAACGAGACTCTCTTGAGACTCCTCAGGTATGCGCGCCTGGAGGCAGATACCGAGCGTGAAGTCGAACGTGGCTTCCTAGAGAGCGCCGCGAGGGCAGGGCGGATTCTGGTGTGAGGCTCAAGACCTTATGCCGTTCTTACGCGCCGTTTGTTATCTCGCTTCTCAGGCATTTCGATTCTCTTATGTCATCGGGGCCCTTTACGCGCGGACAACCGCCTCCGATCAATAGTGGCCAGGAGTGGCCAGGATCATTTGTAGTCAGAAAGGAGTAGTGAAGATGGCTGGAGAGAACAACACGACAACCGACCACGAAGTGATCAAGAGGTGGACAGAGGAACGCGAGGGTAAGCCGGCGACCGTGAAGGACACGGCCGAAAGCGGGGAGCCCGGCATGCTACGCATAGACTTCCCCGGAAATGGCGAAGAGCAGTCCCTCAAGGAGATCTCCTGGGAAGAGTTCTTCGAGAAGTTCGAGGAGAAGAAGCTGGCTTTCCTCTATCAGGAGGAGACCTCAGACGGCGAGGAGAGCCGCTTCTTCAAGTTCGTAATCAGGGAGAGCTCCTGAGGTGCTTACCGGGCCATGCAAGCCCCGACTATCGGGCTCCGGGGATGGAGAGCGGGGCGCGTGGCTGCTCATACCATCAGGAAAAGTGGGCCCACAAATTAGAGAGCGCACCGTATATAGAAGCTCTTAACGGGGGAAGATCGTGAGTATCCTGTCCATAATCCAAGACGTCAGTTCCGTCCTCAACGTGGTCGTGCTCGCGGTCGGATACTACTTTCTGGTAAAGCTCTATCGCGAATGGGTCGGCCAGCGGAAAGCAGAGCGCGCCGCCGGCGGCCGTCCCCAGGTCGTGGTCACCGCTAACTACGATCACCCGCCCAAGGTCAGCGTCTCGGTGCGCAACTTCACCAAGGCCCCCGCCAAGGACATCACCTTCGACTTCTCTGCGGCCATCGAGAGCCCGAGCGGCACGGTCCTCTCGGAGCTCACCTACTTCAAAAAGGGTCTGCCCTTCCTCGAGCCGGAAGGGGAGGTCAGATCCTACTGGGGCACTATGCCTTCACTCGTACCGGGGCTCAAGGAGAAGGGACTTGAGGAGGGTATAAAGGTGACCACCAGGTATAAGGACCTCGCAGGGGAGTCCTACGAGTCGCAGTGGACGTTAAACCCGCTCCTCTTTGAGGACGCTCCGTTAGAAATATCCTCGGGGATGAACGATCTCGTGGAGGCTGTAGAGGAGGTCTCCGACGACTTTGCCGGCCAGGACGGGCGCGAGTGGACGGCAGGCGAAGGATTGGGCAATGTCCCAACATAAACCACCGCGGCTGCTTTCCAGGAGAGCGCGAGATCGCTTCCCCGCGCCGAGCTACAGGAAAAGAGGACGGGTCCCCTTGCTCCTAGTGCTCAGTGTCTCTCTTATCATTGCGGGCTGCGGTAGCTACGCTTCTCAGGCGGGCAAGTACCTGAGCCAGGGGAGATCACAGGTGCTCGGTTCCGCCTATACGCTGGAGCGGTTCGGCGATGGAGAAGTCAGTACTCCCTTTCTCCAGGCGAGCCTGCAGCAGGACGCCACCGCGATAAAGAGCACCGCTCAAAGTATAAGCAGCCTTAAGGCCCCGCCCGGCGCCAGAGAAGAGCACCAACGGCAGGTCGCAGCTATTTACCGAGCACAAAGGCTGGTGCAAGGGATGGGGCAGAGGGGAGTTGACCCGGGGACTGCGCCGGAACTCGCGCAGAAGCTTAGGGGGATCGCTAAGGAGCTGCAGCTGTGAAGAAGTACCTAAGCGTTACGCTCGGGATCCTCACGGCCATCGGGGGCTACGTGGACGTTGGGGCGATAGCCACGGCGGGAGAGGCCGGCTCGATGTTCGGGTTCTCGCTCATCTGGGCGATGGTCCTTGGAACGGTCTGCATAATCTTCCTCATAGAGATGGTGGGGCGCATGTCCGCGATGAACGACAAGGCCTACATGGACATCCTCAGGGAGAAGTTCGGGATAAAGTTCGCCCTGCTGCCCCTCGCCTCGGAGCTCATAGCGAACTTCCTGCTCCTGGCGGCGGAGATCGGGGGCGCGGCCTTCGCCCTCTATCTCCTCACCGGCATCCCGTTCCAGATCTGGACGGCGGCGGTGGCTCTGTTGCTGTGGCTCCTGCTCTGGCGGGGGAGCTTCTCCCTCATCGAGGACGGGACGAGCATCCTGGGCCTCGTGACGCTGTGCTTTTTGGTCGCGACGTTTACGCTGGGAACCCCGTGGGGCGCGGCCGCCAAGGGGACGGTGTCGCCCAGCATCGGCAGCGGGAGCCCCGTCGACTACTTCTACATCGCCGCGGGCATCCTTGGGGCCATCGTCTCGCCCTATTTGCTGTTCTTCTACTCCTCCGGCAGCCAGGAAGAGGGTTGGACCAGGAGGATGGTCCGCTCCAACCGCGTCATAGCGGTGGTGGGGATGGGGTTCGGCTCCGTCTCGGCGATCTCGATCATCCTGGTGAGCGCGGTCGCCTTGAAGCCGTTGGGCATCCAGGTCGGCCAGCTCCAGACGGTGGCGCTTGGGCTCGTCGAGGCGTTTGGGATCTGGGGGGTTTACCTCTTTGC
>CADDZK010000348.1 GCA_902812425.1 Actinomycetota bacterium | reverse complement strand
CATCCACGAGCGGCGACCGCTCGGCGGGAGATGAGCCGGATGCGGAAGGAGACGACGAGGAGGATGGCCCAGACAGCTCCCAAGAAGGTAGCTACGTCATGGAGCCCGCCGGCGACTCCGACGGGCGCTCTACGGGATCTACCCCCGATCCCCCGGAGAGATCCCCGCGCGTCGAGCGGCCGATGATAAGGGTGCGTCCCGATGAGTCAGGCTACGCTGTTGAGCGCATCGATCCCGACGACGGCGTCGAGCCTCTCTACCAGGACGACGTACCCTACCGAGACGCCCTGGCCGTCGGTGTTGCCGCGGGCGGGGTGCCCTCCAGGGATCTGCGCCTGTCTCCGGAGGAGCGGCAACTCGGAAGAGAGCGACTTGAGAACGCCGCGCCCACGCGGCAAACACCTTCGGCTGCGGAGCCTTCCTCCTCTCCGAAACCCTCGGCCACGGAGCGGGCCCCTTCCGATCCCTCGGACGGCCACGATCCTGGGGCGAGCCGTCCGGAAGATTCGGAACCCGCGCTAGAGGCGCCATCGCGTGCCGCAGCATCGGCCGAGCCAACCGGACCGGTCTCCCGGCGGGGGATCCAAACCGCCGTGGACGGCGTCTACCGGCCGGGATCGGACCCGGTCGCTACTGAACGGCCGGCTGACGCTCATGCGGTCCGCCAGGCGCGCATAGCCGAGAGGCGCGCTGTACGGCAAGCCAATCGGCAAGCCGAACGGCAAGCCGAGCGCAAGGTGCAACTCGCCGAAAGGCGGGCGATGCGGGCACCCGTCCGCTTGGCCGTCCGCGAGGCCCGCCTCGGGCGCATAGCAGATGCGGAGCAGACCCCAGAACCGCTCGCCAAGCCGGCCACACGCCAGGCCCAGGCGCCTCAAGGCTACGAGCAAACGACGCCCGTGCAGCGACCCGCCGCGCGCCAGTGGTCGTCTCCGGCGCCGCGGGTCCGCGAGCCCTCTCTCCTTGGGGAATCGCAGGCAACGTCGTCATTCGACGAGCCCGCGCCTCGGGCGGCGCCTAGGGTGACGCCTAAGGTGTCGCCGGTCCAGCAACGGATGCAGCCGCTCCCCCCGGCTCCGCAGGTGCGCGCACCGGCCGGGGGCCACTCGGGCAAGTTCGCGCCATCCCCCCTCGCGGATCTGTAGGTGATGATCGTGAGGAGGACTGATCCGGAGTGCCGGGCCAGTCGGCAGGCTACCTCCGAAAAGCCGTCCGAGTCCCAGGCGAGTCAGCTCACGAATGGCTCGCCTGGAGTTGCGCCTCCAGTGAGCATGGCCGAAGGGAGGAGTATGACGCGCCCGGACGAACGTCCAGACGAACACAAGAGAGAAAACTCCCGATTCTTCCTTAGCACGGTGGGCGCCATTCCCTTCGTGGCGCTCATCGCCTTGCTTATCGCGCTCTTCTTTCTGAGCACGGTGGCCGCGAGGGCGGCGGACGCCCAACAGATGCCGGAACCCGCCATGGTCGGGGACGGCGAGGTCTCCGGGGTCAACGGCGGTGAGCTGTACGCCGGGGACGGTTGCGCCAAGGCCGGCGTCGTCGTCGCCGGCAACTGTAAGGAATCTGACGAGAAGGACGAGGGAGAAGATCCTTCGGGGTCCTCCCCGGGCGAGGCGCCCGCCGAAGGGACCACCTCCGAAGCGGCGGCGCCCGAAGAGACTACCACCGTCCAGGAGAGGACTGACGGCCTGGATACTACCCTCTCGGAGACGGCCTCGCCGGAGGACACCGTCGCCAAGAAGTCAGGTGAGGCGAGTGCGTGCCCTTCAGAGCCTCCGGACGACGCCGTGCAGGCCACCGTCGAAGATGAAATAGACGGCGACACGCTGGAGATCGAGGACGAGACCCACGGCACGGACAGGGTGCGCCTGATCGGGGTGGATACCCCCGAGCTTGAGGGCGAGGACGGCCAGCCCGAGCCCTACGCCCAGGAGGCGGCCTCTTTCACCGCCGGGGCGCTCGAGGGCGAAGACGTACTTCTCGAGATCGGCGAGGAGGAGACTGACGAGTACGGGAGGCTCCTCGCCTACGTCTGGAAGCCCGAAGAGAAGAACCACGGCCTCCTCGCAGGCCTGAAGCGCCTGGTCGGTATGGGCGGGCCGGAGCTCTTCAACGAGACCCTCCTCAAGGAGGGCTACGCGAGAGTGCTCACGATCGAGCCCAACGACGCCTACGCAGGCTGCTTCGAGGCCGCTCAGGGCCGCGCGCGAGACGAGGGTGCCGGCCTGTGGGGGCTTCCGGACGGTATCGAGACGACCTTCGAGCAGGCGCTGCCCGAGACGACGGTACTCGAGCAAACCGCGCCGGAAGAGGCCGATCTGGCGCCCGACACTCCTGAAGAGAGCACTTCCGAAGCTCCTGCTAGCCGGAATTCAGCCCCCGATGAATCGCCTGCAGAGAACCAGTACTCGGCAGAGAACCCCGGGAGTACATCCAAGGTCTCGGTGCCTGACTACCAGAAGTGCGAAGCCCCGGACTTCCTCACGGGCGTTATAGGCGAGGGAGAGCGTACCAAGAGCATCGAGGTCCCTGGCCGGTCATTCCTCCTCGCCTACCGAACGCAGACCCTCCAAGAGGACGAGGATGGTCTGCTGCGCATAGACGTCTACGGCTCCGGCGACACCCTTATAGACCAGATCTCCTACGAGAAGGTGGGGACCGGGCGCACCTACGTCGAGGCCGGGCCAGGGACGTTCGAGATCTCGGCCTCCTCCGAGAACCGCTCCTACCACATCGCCGTCTACGCCTGCGGTGATGACGTCACCGCAGCGGGCGCCGGCGCCCTCGAGGCCACGGAGATGGCCCAGGGTGCGCCAGCCGACTCCTCGGCCCAGGAGCAGGCGGCGCTGCCTCTCACCACCCAAAATGCGGACGCGCCTGCCGAGAGTACCATCCAGGAGGCACCGCCCCTACAGACCGCGGACTTTGAGCCGGTAGCGCCCTCCACCTCTGCTGCCGGACAGGCTGGCGTCGTCCACCTCCCCGAAACGGGGGGAGCCGGGTTCGTTGGCCCCGCGCTTGGGGTTCTCCTTCTCGCGGTCGGCGCACTCTCGTTCGCGCTGAGGGCCTGCGGGCGTCGGGACGACAGGTATGGAGCCGGTGGCTAGGGCGGCCAAGACGCGGCGGGAGGACTAGCGCCCTTGCCGGCGCCTGCGGCGGTAGCTGCCAAGGCGGCCATAGCCCTCGTGAGGACCCGCCGCGGCCGCAGGATGCTCCTCGCGCTAGTCGGCGGGCTTACGTTCGGCCTTGCGATGGTCGTCCTCGTGCTCTTAAGCTCCGTCGGCGCCGTCGTCGGCTCGTGTCGCCAGGCGGCCGAAACCGCCTCCCGGGGCGTGCCCGTCTCCGCCTCCGGCGAGCCCATCTCATCGGCCGTCCCCGGCTCCCTCTCGGGAGGCTCAGGCAGTCCCTCTTACGTCTCCCAGAAGTGGAGCCAGGAGGCGCTCTCGGACATCCCCAAAGACTACCTGCCGATCTACGAGAAGGCGGCGAAAGACTACGGCCTCGACGCTGCCATCCTGGCGGCGATAGGCAAGATAGAATCGGATCACGGGCGGGTAGGCGCACCAGGCGTCACGAGCGGGGAGAACTCCTCAGGAGCCGGCGGGCCGATGCGGTTTCTGGCCTCGACCTGGGCGAACGTCGGTGTCGACGGTAATGGCGACGGCCGCAAGGATCGCTACGACCCCGAAGACGCCATCCCGGGGGCGGCGAACTACCTCAAGCTGAGCGGGGCCCCCGAGGACTACCATTCGGCTATCCTCGCCTACAACCACGCGGAATCGTACTACCAGGACGTCGTATCCCAGGCCGACAGATACCGGGCTTCGGGGGAAGGCGACCCCCAACTTGCCCTGATTCAGGCCCCACCGATCTTCTCCGGCTTCGCCTCAGGCCTCGCTCCCGACCTCGCTCGCGCACCGCCCTACATCTCTGGCCTCGCCTCCGCGGCTGCCGGCTTGCCCGAAGGGATCGTCTCGGCTTTAGGTCCCCGCCCGGCTGTGGCCTCCAAGGCCTCCGGTTGGGACCTCGTGGACGAAAACAAGCACCTGGACTACGAGGATCACAGCTCCTACCACGCCGAGGTCCAGAGCGCGGCGCGGGCCTTCAACAAGGTGAGCGCAGTGGAGATGGCCCCGTCGCCCTCTCCCTCCGAGACCGACGTCAGGATAGGCGATTCGAACCTGGGCCCCGGCGTCGGCGGCTACACATCCACCGACGGAACGATGCTCTTGGACAATACCAAGGGGGACTATCCCTACGGAGCGGTGACGCACGAGACCGGCCATGCCGAGGGCCTGGGGCACGTCCCGACTGGCTCCGTAACCGACACCGATCCCACCACCCACTACACGGCGCCTACCC
>CADDZK010000347.1 GCA_902812425.1 Actinomycetota bacterium | reverse complement strand
CTCTATGGAGTAGATATCGTGGTGCGGCGGCGGGGAGATCAGACCAACCCCCGGCGTCGAGTAGCGGACCTTCGCTATATCCTCCGAAACTTTATGTCCCGGGAGCTGACCGCCCTCTCCTGGCTTGGAGCCCTGGGCCATCTTGATCTGCAATACGTCGGCGTTGACGAGGTACTCCGTGGTAACGCCGAAGCGTCCGCTCGCGACCTGCTTTACGGCGCTGCGGCGGTTGTCGCCGTTCGGGTCTGGTGTGAAGCGCCTCGGGTCTTCGCCTCCCTCGCCCGTGTTGGACTTCCCGCCGATGCGGTTCATGGCGATGGCGAGCGTCTCATGGGCCTCCTTCGAGATCGAGCCGAACGACATCGCTCCCGTGACGAACCGCTTGACGATCTCACGAGCAGGCTCGACCTCCTCCACGGGGATGGGGTTCTCCTGGAAGTCGAAGAGGCCACGCAGGGTGGCGAAGCGCGCGCTGTGTTCGTCGAAGTGACGGGTAAACTCCTTGAAGGTCTCGAAATTGCCCGTCTTCACGGCGCGCTGGAGGGGCGGGATGCTCAACTGGTTCCACTGGTGGTACTGGCCCTGCGCCCTGAGCTGGTACTCGCCCCCGACATCGAGCTCCTCCGCATTGTCCTCGATGGCCGCGAAGGCGTTCCTGTGGCGCTCCAGCACCTCGCGTGCCAGCGCGTCCATCCCGACGCCGCCGACACGTGAGGCCGTGCCCGTGAAGTGCTTGTCGATGAGGCCCTGATTCAATCCGACGGCCTCGAAGATCTGGGCCCCACAGTACGAGAAGAGCGTCGAGATGCCCATCTTGGAGATGACCTTGAGCAGACCCTTCCCTATGGCCTTGACGTAGTTCTTGGCCGCCTCCTCGGGGCTCACGCCCTCCATGAGGTGCGAGCCAGCGAGTTCCTCTATGGTCTCGAAGGCGAGGTACGGGTTCACGGCGGTCGCGCCGTAGCCGACGAGGAGGGCGAAGTGGTGGACCTCCCGCGCCTCCGCCGTCTCGACGACGAGGGTCGTCGCCGTCCTTATGCCGGCCCGCACCAGGTGGTGATGCACGGCTGCCGTAGCAAGAAGGCTCGGGATCGCGGCCTGCGCCTCGCTCACGCCCCGATCACTAAGGACGAGGACGGCAGACCCGCCCTTCACCGCGCTCTCGGCCTTCTCGCATAGCCTGCTCAGGGCCTCCTCCATCCCCTCTTCGCCCGAGGCGACGGAGAAAAGCGTGCTCAGGGTCGTCGAGGCCGAGGGGCCAGAGCTTATGTGCCGGATCTTTTCGAGCTCCGCCGCGGTGAGGATGGGCTGGTCGATGAGCACCCGCCGGCAGTGCTTCGGGGTCTCGTCGAAGAGGTTCTGCTCGGGCCCGAGGCTCATCTTGAGCGACATGACGAGCTCCTCGCGCAAGGGGTCTATCGGGGGATTGGTGACCTGCGCGAAGTGCTGCTTGAAGTACGAGAAAAGGAGCTGAGGCCTCTCTGAGAGGACGGCCAGCGGCGTATCCGTCCCCATCGAGCCGTCGGGTTCCTTGCCATTCTGGGCCATCGGGGCGAGGAGTATGCGCTGGTCCTCGATGGTATAGCCGAAGGCCCTCTGGCGCTCGAGGAGCGAGGACGGTTCCTCGCGCGGGTCTGCGCCAGGCTCGGGGAGCTCGTTCAGGTGGATCTCACCCTCCTGAAGCCACTCCCGATAAGGCTGTCTCTTGAAGAGCGGCTTCTTGACGTCCTCGTCGTGCAACAGCTCGTGGCGCTCCGTGTCGACGACGAGCATCTTCCCAGGCTGGAGCCTCCAGCGTTCGATCACGTCCTCCGCAGGTACCCTCAAGGCCCCGTCTTCCGAGGCCATGATGACGCGTCCGTCTCTGGTGACGGAGTAGCGGGCTGGACGCAACCCGTTCCGATCGAGGGTCGCGCCGATGACGCGCCCGTCGGTGAAGGCGACCGCCGCAGGGCCATCCCAGGGCTCCATGAGTGCTGAATGGTACTGGTAGAAGGCGCGCCGCTCGGGGTCCATCAGCTCGTCGTTCTCCCAGGCCTCGGGGATCATCATCGCGACCGCGTGCGGCAGGGACCGTCCTGCGAGGTGCAAGAGTTCCAGGGCGTTGTCGAAGGCGGCCGAGTCGCTCTGGCCCGGCATGATGACCGGCGAGAGCTTCCCGAGGTCCTCCCCGAAGAGCTCGGAGCGGAGGCGGCTCTCGCGGGCGCGCATCCAGTTAACGTTGCCCCTTATGGTGTTGATCTCGCCATTATGCGCGATGTAGCGGTATGGGTGTGCGAGCTCCCAGCTCCCCAGGGTGTTCGTCGAGAACCGCTCGTGGACGAGCACTATCGCACTCGCGAACGCCGCATCCCCGAGGTCAGGATAGAACCGCGGCAACTGCTGGCCCTTCAACAGCCCCTTGTAGATGAGGGTCTTCGAAGAGAGGCTGACGACGTAGCAGCCATGCGAATCCTGAACTTCCTTGTGCAGCCTGCGCCGGATGACGTAGAGCTTCCGCTCGAAAGCGGCCTGATCCCCGCCGCGCCTGGCTATAAAGAACTGCCTGATGCGCGGCATGACGCTGCGCGCGACCTTCCCGATCACCTCGGGCGCTATAGGGACGTCGCGGAAACCAAGGAGATCATGGCCCTCCTCGGCGCAGATCTCGGCCAGCCGTCCCTCGCAGTCGAGCCCCTCGGCCTCCCCCGTCTCGAAGAGCATACCGACCCCGTAGCATCCCGCCTCGGGGAGTTCGATGCCGAGCTCTCTACACACCCTGCGGAAGAAGCCGTCGGGGATCTGGGTGAGTATGCCTGCCCCGTCGCCGGTCTCGGGGTCGCTCCCCGTCGTGCCCCTGTGCTCCAGGTTGTGCAGTACCTCGAGGCCCTCCTCGACCGTCTCCCGCGTCCTGCGCCCGTCGAGCCTCGCTACGAACCCCAAGCCGCAAGCATCGTGCTCGTACATGGGGTCGTAAAGTCCGGCTCCGGGGGTCAGCAAGGTCGTCTCCTATGGCGTCCAGGGTGCGGAGCGCCCATTTTTACACGAATTACCAGCAGAGTACAAGTGCGTAGCAATCCTGTTGCATACTAGTATCTAGTAAGGCTCCTGGAAAAGGAGGTATCAGGCCGCTCCGGCCTTCGGGAGGTGTCCGAAGGAACGCTCTACAGTTCGTCGAGCGCGCTCCTGAGCTTCTCCTCTTCTTCGAGGAGCTCGGAGAGCTGTATGCGCAGCTCGGCGGCCTCGGCCTCTACCTCAGCGAGGCGCAGGGTGAGCTCTCTCTCGCGGGCGGCGGTCTCCGGGTCGCGCCGTTTGCCGCGGTAGCGTTCGCGGATGTCCTTCAGGCGCTCTGCGGCGTCGCGGCGGATGCGTTCGCGGTCGGCCTTGAACTCCTCGCCCTGCACGTACTCCCTGACGCGCTTCACCCGAGCGTCTGAGAGCAGGTCGGAGATGATCTCCGCCGAAGTCTGCTTGAAAAACCTGTTGGCCACGGTACTGCTCCTTCCACTCCCCCTGATTGTACCCTCCGGGGAGAGGTTATCCCCGCGCGACCTTCGTGACGTCCCTGACGAGGATACGCCCGCCCGAGCCGGTGCCTTCGAGGCCGGAGAGGTCGACCCCTAGTTCGCCGGCCTTCTTCCTGGCGGCCTCCGTCGCCTCGGGCTCACCGCTCTCTTCGGCGTCAGGTTGCTCCATGGTCTCGCCCGTCTCGTCTGCGCTCCCGGTATCCCACTCCGTCTCTTCGGGTGTTTCGGCCGTCCCCTCATTCGCCGACTCCAGCGCCTGGCGGAAGAACTGGGGGCTGTGCTGCAGGGAAGCCAGTACCTCGCTGAAGATCGCCCGCACGTTGTCGAGGCGGGCCTTCAGCTGGGCCTGGGCCTCAACGCCTTTGACCTTCAGCTTCACCTCTCCCAGCTCGGCGTCGAGGCCGACGTTTATCTTCACCAGGTCGGCGAGCTCGGCATGGAAAGAAACCCTGGCTTGCAGGTCCTCGACTTCAAGGCCGAGCTCCTCCACCTTGAGCTTCTGAACATTAAGCACTACGTCGGCGTCACCCACGCTCTCCCCGCGGTCCTGCGTGGCGCGAACGGCGTACTCTTCGTCCCGGCTAGCACGCCCGTCGCCCTCCACCGTCGCGCGCTCCTCCCGTTGCGATTCGGACCCTCTGGATGACATACTACCTCGCCTCTGAAGACGTATCGTTACCTGTTTGTCGTGCCCTTCGCGCCGGGTAAATAAACTTGCGGGTCCCCGCAAACGTACACTCCGTGTCTGACTTCGGCCCTTACGGGGTATATACAGGCGTGTAGTAGGGAAAGAGCTCTCTTTCGAGGCGAAGAACGGCACGACGCAGGAGGAGATCCAGATGACGCAGGGTAATCAGCAGCAGGGT
>CADDZK010000346.1 GCA_902812425.1 Actinomycetota bacterium | reverse complement strand
ACGTATCCTCAGGCAAAGGCCGCGGCATGCTCTCCTGTGCCTCGCGCTCGGCTTGCATCGCACCCCCTAATGTATGTAGTCGAACGCCTCTCCCGCGTCCAATATCTCACGACGCGGCTTCACGTTCCACAACCTCTACCTCAAGCCCTACGTCCCGGGACGGCTCCCCGTGGCGAGGCCCTCCTCTGCCATCATCCTCTCGCCTGCCCGCCGCGTCGCCGCGTAGCGGACGAACGTGATCAGGACCCCGACGATGACCCAGAGCGCGGCGATGATCGGGTACCACGCCGCCGCGTCGGTCGGGTAGGGGTAGACGTTGCGGAAGAGCGTGTAGCCGATGACGACGAGCGCGAGGAAGGGCACGACGACCTCCCACGCCGCGACCTGGCGCTCGCCCGAGAGGAAGAGCAGCTTCGCAGCCCCTATGGTCGCGAGAGCGTAGACGATGAGCAGGATCAGGGTCCCTATAGTCCCCGAGGCGACGAACAGGTCGAAGGGCGCAACGCCGAACACGAACCAGCCGAGGACGATGATGACGTAGACGGCGATGGCGACGGTTGCCGTGGAGCGCCCGGGGACGCCGCTCCCAGGCGAGACGGTGCCGAGCGCGGCCGGACCCACCTCGTCGCGCGAGAGTGCATAGAGGAGCCGCGTGGCCCCGACGACGCAGGCCAGCGCGCAGCCGAAGGCGCTGACCGCGGCGCCGATAGTGATGAGCTCACCTACCCACCCTGCGACGAACTGGCTGCCGAGGTCGCCGAGCAACGATCCGGACGCTATGAACTGCTTGATGCCTTTCGCATCCGTCCCGAAGCCCATCACCTCGATGGCCGTTACGAAGATGAAGTACAACCCACCGAAGATGGCGACGCCGAGGATCGCCCGTGGTATGTCGCGGCGGGGCTCCTGCGCCTCCTCACCCAGCGTCGCCGCGGCCTCGAACCCTGCGAAGGAGAGGAACCCGAAAACGACCCCGAGGAACACGGCAGAGAGGCCCGTCCCTGCCGGCACCGTGAACACGGAGAGGTCTATAGTGTTTCCGTTCGGGGCCGTGCCCGTCGCGAGCCGGATCAGGATGATCACGCTCACGATCAGGATGAGCGCGACCGTTGTACCCTCGATGACCAGCAGTACCCTCGTTCCCTCACGGATATTGGAGGCGGCGAGCGCCCACACGCCGGCGAGGGCGATGGCGCCGACGACGAAGGGCGCCCACCCTGGCTGGTTCGTCCAGATACCTAAAGCGTCGAGGAAGTCCGCACCGAAGATGCCGGCCGCGGTTGAGGTCACGACGCCGTAGAAGGTATACGTACCCATCAGGGCCCAGCCCGAGATCACACCAGTCCGCGCACCCAGCGTCGCGCCTACGAAGCCGTACACGCTGCCGGCGTGGTTGAAGCGCTGGGTGAGCCTGACGAAGGTCCAGGCGATGAGCAGAACCCCGATGGTCGCGAGCGCGAACGCGAGCGGGACGGCGCGACCGACGCTGCCCGCCGTGCCCTGCGGGTTGATGTTCGCCGCCATCGAGGGCGCCATGAGGGCGAGCGAGATGCCGACCGCCTCCCACAGGTGGAGCTCACGCCGCAGGTTCGGGCTCTCGACGCCGCCGGTGTTACTCACTTCCGTAGACATGCTGACCTCCTCGCTCGATGGCACCAGGATATGGAGGGTCGGGCTGATTCAGCGCGCACCTCATCCTCCATAACCTGGCTCGACACGCCTCCCATCCACTACTGTGGTACGCGCAATATCTCACGCTGCGCCCTCCTCTTCCACAGTGTCCTGTCATGCAGGAAAAATCTCGTCCAAAACCTACGAGATCCGGCACCACGACGCGGGATCTCGCCGGAGCCATCCTCCGTACCTGACCCATCTCTCCTCAGGGTGTACGAGCCTGCGCCCTGGTGTATGAAGCTTCCGTTACGTGGGACTCGGGAAGGGATGAGATGATGGGATCTAATATCCTCAGGTCATCGACCGTGGTAGTGGCGGCCGTCGCGGCGAGCCTTCTGATCGTAGCCGGGTCGTGAAGGCGGCTCCGAGTCCCTCAAGTGCCCCCGGAGCCCCCGGAGACAGGGCAGTCTGGACCCCGGCGGACAAGGACGGCTTCGGGACCTCCACGACGACCGCGAGCAAGGTCTGGTACACGCTGAATAACGGTGAGTTGACCGAAGTTTATTACCCAGACCTGGGCACGCCGAGCGTGCGCGATTTGCAGTTCGTCGTCAGCGACGGCAAGACGTTCGCCGACCGCGAGACCGAAGCGACCAACCAGCAGGTGCAGCTCGTCGACGGGCGCGCCCTCGAATACCGCCAGATCGACACCGACAAGGACGGCAAGTACCGTATCACCAAGACCTACGTCACGGACCCCGCCCGCCCGACGGTGCTCGTCGACGTCACCTTCGAGTCCCTGACGGGCAAGCCATACCAGCTCTACGCGCTCTACGACCCGTCGCTGAACAACAACGGCGGCGACGACACGGCAACGAGCACGGACGGGAAGCTGCTCGCGAGCGACGGCAAGGTCGCCAGCGCGCTGGTGGGTAGCCCACAGTTCGGCCAGACCTCCAGCGGATACCTCGGCACGAGCGACGGCTGGACGGACCTCAAGGACGACTACAGGATGGACTGGAGCTATGGCTCGGCCTCGACCCCTGGCAACGTGGTCCAAACGGCGAAGACCTCTCTCACGGGCCTCTCAGGCAGCCAGCACCTGACGCTCTCCCTCGGTTTCGGCGCGACCACCTCGGGAGCCCTCCAGGGAGCGCAGGGCTCGCTCACGGGCGGCTTCCCCAAGGCGCAGACGGATTACCAGACGGGCTGGCACGACTACCTCGGCTCTCTCAAGGCGGCCCCTGCGAGCGTGGGGACTTCCGGCTCCCTGGAGCACACGACCTACGACGTCTCCGCCATGGCGCTCGCGGCCCACGAGGACAAGACGTACAGGGGAGCCTACATTGCCTCTCCGACTATGCCGTGGGTGTGGGGTCAGGGGCTCGAGAACCCATCGGGGGCCTACCACCTCGTATGGTCGCGCGACCTCTACCAGATCGCAACCGCGCTGCTCGCCGCAGGCGACAGGGCAGGGGCCGAGCGCGCCCTCACCTACCTCTTCGACAGGCAGCAGAAGCCCGACGGCTCCTTCCCCCAGAACTCCACGGTCGACGGGACGCCACACTGGGGCAACACCCAACTCGACGAGGTCGCTTTCCCGCTGGTGCTCGCCTGGCAGCTCGGGAGGACGGACGCGACGACCTATAAGAGCCACGTGAAGCCCGCCGCCGACTACATCGTGGCCAACGGTCCAGCGACCCCGCAGGAGCGGTGGGAGAACCAGGGCGGCTACTCGCCGGCAACCATCGCCGCCGAGATAGCGGGCCTCGTCTGCGCCTCAGACATCGCACGCGCCAACGGCGATAGGGCTGTTGCGAACAAGTACCTGACGGTCGCCGACAACTGGCAACGAAACGTCGAGAACTGGACGGTCACGACCAATGGCCCGCTGGCCGGCCATCCCTACTACCTGAGGATCACCAAGGACGGCAACCCAAACGCGGGGACGACCTACAACATAGGCGACAGCGGCCCGAACGGCATCGACCATCGGCGCGTCGTGGACACGAGCTACCTGGAGCTGGTCAGGCTCGGCGTGAAGGCTGCCGACGACCCGAACATCGTGCAGTCGCTCGACGTCGTGGACTCGACGCAGACGCTCGACTACCAGAAGGTGGGGCTCAAGGTGAGCACGCCCAACGGCACGTTCTGGCATCGCTTCAACTTCGACGGCTACGGCGAGACACGCACGGGCGGACCGTGGGACATCGGATATCCGGCGTGTGAGCTTACGACCTGCCTGCAGACCCAGGCTACTATCGGCCGGGTCTGGCCCATCTTCGCCGGCGAGCGCGGCGAGTACGAGCTTGCGGCGGGCAAGACGGGCGCCGCAGGGCGCCTCACCTCGGTCGCGAAGGCCGGAAACGCCGGCTACATGCTCCCCGAGCAGGTGTGGGACGAGAATTCGCCCTCGGGCCAGCCGGGCTTCACGCCGGGAGAGGGCACCTTCTCGGCCACGCCGCTCGCCTGGACGCACGCCCAGTTCGTGCGTCTGGCGTGGTCCATCCAGGCGAACCGTCCCGTCGAACAACCCTCGATCGTCGCCTGCCGCTACACGGGACGCTGTACCAACTAGAGGACAGGAGCGGGCGAACCTCTAGTGCGAGCAGCGATTGCCCCGGAACGGAACGATCGTTATATTTGATGTGGGGTCCCTGGGTGAAGGAGGAGCGATGATTTCCAGCCGTCGTCGGATGCTGGGGCTGCTCGTTACGGTCTTTGCGACGCTCGTGATCTGCTCTTATGCGGGAGCGGCCCCCGCC
>CADDZK010000345.1 GCA_902812425.1 Actinomycetota bacterium | reverse complement strand
GACGTTCACCGTAGACAAGACAGCCCCTGAGACGACGCTGGACCCGACAGTCGGTCCGACCCCCGACACGGCGACGCAGGATAATGACCCTTCCTTCGCCTTCACCTCGAACGAAGGGGGTACCTTCGAGTGCAACCTCCAGGGCCCCGGGCTCACGAGCACCATCTTCTCAGCCTGCTCTACCCCCAAGGCCTACACTAACCTCAAGGACGGCACCTATACCTTCAAGGTCAGAGCGAAGGATGCGGCGGGCAACGTGGATAGCTCGCCGGCTACCCGTACGTGGACGATCCTCAACAGGCCGACCGTGACAAGCAATACACCCCTCAAAGGGGCGACGGGCGTATCGCGCAGTACCGAAGTCGTAGCCAACTTCTCAGAGGCAATGGCTCCAACCTCGATCACCAACTCGACCACCCACGTCTCCAGGACCTTCACGCTCAAGCAGTGGAACGCCAAAAGGAAGGTGTGGAAGGCGGTGCCCGCGACGGTCATCCTGAGTAACAGCGACCAGACGGCGACTCTCGATCCATTCGGGGCTACCGAAGGCTCGGCGGAGAAGGCGCTGGCGGCGAGGACGAAGTTCAAGGCGACGATCACTACAGGCGTCACGGACGCTTCGGGCAACCATATGGCCAAGACCGTCAGCTGGACCTTCACCACGGGGCGTAGCTGAGCAGTACGGGCAAGATCAGCAAGTCGAGGTCGAAGATCTGAGCTGAACCCCGCCGCAGAAGGAACGGGGCGGGGTTCAGAGATAGAAGCAGATGAACAGAACTAGAACATGCGCACGTAAGGAGCGAATGAGATGACGGGCCACACCAGGATAGAGAAGAAGCTGTGGGAGCACAGGTGGATGGGTGCCGTCTTCGCGGGCGCCTTGCTAGCCGCTCTGGTTCTGGTACTCACCCTGAAGTCGGGACCGGCGGAAGCGGCGTGCCCGATCACCGGCTGCGATGGCGGCGGCACTCATACGGAGACCGTCAACGCGACGCTGACCGTCACCAACAACCAGCCTTCTCAGGGCAAAGTCATCTCTTCCGACAGCCAGATCAATTGCGGCCTGGGCGTGACTATGTGCTCGCACACATATTCATATACCGTGACGTGTGACAACACCACGGGAGAGTGCACGCCACCGACGAGCTACCCCAGGGTGAGCCTGACCCCCTCGACAGCCTCCGGCTACAGCTTTTTGGGCTGGGGAGATGCCTGCTCGGGGACTGGATCTTGCTTCGTCGAGATGGATTCCAACAAGTCGGTGAGCGCTACCTTCAGGGATGTGACCCCCCCTGCGGTTAGCCTCACCAGTCCCGCGAGCAACGCGAGGGTCGGCTCGAGTTTCACAGCCTCCGCCAACGCCAGCGACGCCACCGGGATCACGAGGGTAGAGTTCCTGGTGGACGGCGCGGTAAAGGCTACAGATACTTTCTCCCCCTACACTGTCTCGATTGACACAACAGGGCTCTCGGATGGTTCGCACACAGTCTCCGCCAGAGCGACCGACGGCAACGGGCTCCAGGCTACTTCGTCGAGAACCGTAACCGTAGATCGCACCAGCCCGACGGTCACGAAATCGACGCCGACGGGCACGCGGGTCTCGCCCAGGGCCAACGCCGTGGCCACCTTCTCCGAGGCGATGATGGGGTCTACGGTAGAGGCACCCGGCACCTTCACCCTCAAGAAGAAGGGGACCACGAGGGCCATAGGAGCCACAGTCGTCTACAGCGAACCCACAGCGACTACCTTCAAAGCGGTTCTCAACCCGAGCAAGAACCTGAAGGCTGGGGCAACGTATATCGCTACGGTTAGTTCAGCGGCGACGGATCTGGCGGGCAACCCACTGGTGAAGAAGACCTGGAAGTTCACGGTCAAACGCTGATGAGCAGATCCTTGCCTCTGCGGTAGGAATCGGCACCCACCGCAGAGGCAACGGGGCCAAATTCGAAGTAGAGATGGACAGAACTAGAACAGGCGCAGACGAGGAGAAGCGATGAGGCGGGCGATGCTGTTCCTCGCGACGATGGGAACGCTGCTGGTGATCGCCAGCGGGACGGCGCTGGCCCAGGTGACGGTCACGCTCTCGCCCGAGGACGCGACCGACCTTCCCGTGTACTCCGACCACACGGTGACGGCGACCGTTCGTTCTGATGGAGATCCCTTACCCGGAGCAGAGGTGACCTTCAGCATCGAGAGCGGCCCGGACCGGACGCCCTCCACGTACATCGCCATAACCGGCCCGGACGGCCAGGTCCCCTTCATCTTCGCAAACTCGGGTCAGATCGGGACCGACACCATCCAGGCGGACGCCCGGGGAGAGTTCTTTGGCATCGACTATTCGTCGAGCAACTCCACCACCGCCACCTTCACGGATACGACGCTCCCCACCGTCGAGAGCGTGACGCCGGAGAATGGTCTCGCGAGGCAGTCGCGCAGCACCAGCCCCACGGCGACCTTCTCGGAACGAATGAACCCTGACAGCCTGAGGGACGCGGCCACCCGGACCTCAACCACCTTCAGGCTGCAACAGTGGAACAAACAGAAGAAAAAGTGGGTGAAGATCCCGGCGACGGTGAGCGTGAGCCTGGACGAGAGGGCTGCGACGCTGGACCCCTACGGGGACGCGCCGACGCTCCTTGCGGCCAACAAGAGGTTCAGGGCCATCATCACCACCGATGCCACGGACATCAACGCCAACGCGCTACTACAACGCTTCTCCTGGACCTTCACCACCGTAATCAGAAGGTAACCTTCGCGAAGTTGGTGCTGGCGGCGCTCGTGGCCAAGACCTCGAAGTTCATTATCAAGCGCTAGCAGCCGGCACGCCGCTCCTGTGGTGGTACTCGGTGCCAACCGCAGGAGCACCACACAGGGTTCTGATATGGGGACAAGACCCAAGCATGAGCAGGCAAGGAGCGGATGGCGTGATGAGTAATGCAGGCATAGAGAAGAAGTTGTGGGGACGCAGGTGGACGGCGGCCCTCTTCGCGGCGCTCCTGCTGTCCACGCTGGTACTGGGGCTATCCCTGAGTGCAGGGCCTGCGGCGGCAAGCTGCCCCAACCCCGACGGATGTCTCCCCGACCCTACTGTCACACCCACCGTAACGTCTGTCTCCCCGCCCGAAGATGCCACCGGCGTCAGCCCCTCCACCAACGTCACGGCGACCTTCTCAAAGTCGATGGACTCCTCGACGATAAACTCCTCCACCTTCACGCTCGTCATGCAAGGGACCACCACGCCCGTCCCAGCTACCGTCACCTACAATGCAACGACCCATGTGGCCACCCTGAACCCGAACAATGACCTGGCCCAGGGAGCGACCTACACGGCCACCGTTACGACCGGAGCCAAGGACCTTGCCGGCGACCCGCTGGACCAGGACAAGACCTGGAGCTTCACCGTGCTCCACCAGAACGGCAGGATAGCCTTCGTCAGCCGGGGAGACGGTGATTCAGAGATCTACACGATGAACCCGGACGGCACCGACCGTAGGAAGCTCACTGACAACTCAGCGAGTGATCGTGCTCCCGCCTACTCTCCCGACGGCACCAAGATAGCGTTCTATAGCGACCGGGACGGCAACGATGAGATCTACGTGATGAACGCCAACGGCACCGCCCAGACTCGCCTCACCAACAACACAGCTTATGACGACGAGCCTGCATTCTCTCCCGACGGCACCAAGATAGCGTTCCAGAGCAACCGGGGCGGCAACGATGAGATCTACGTGATGAACGCCGACGGCTCAGGGACGCCGACCCAACTCACCAACAACACATCTTTCGATGGCTATCCCGCCTTCTCGCCCGACGGCAAGAAGATAGCTTTCGTAAGCCAACGGGACGAAGTTGCCAACAGCGAGATCTACGTGATGAACGCCGACGGCACAAGCCAGACCCGTCTCACCAATATCGAAGGGGAGGATACAGATCCTGCCTACTCTCCCGACGGCACCAAGATCGTATTCCAGAGCGACCGGGACGGCATCGCCACCAACAGCGAGATCTGCGTGATGAACGCCAACGGTACCGCCCAGACTAATCTCACCAACAACCCGAGTATCGACCTCGAGCCCGTCTACTCTCCCGACGGCACCAGGATAGCGTTCGTGAGTCTCCGGGATGGCAACGATGAGATCTACGTGATGAACGCCGACGGCTCAGGCCCGACCCCTCTAACCCAAAACCCGCCGGATGCGATTGATCCCTCCTGGGCTGTGGCGAGCTCCACCCCGGATACGTCCATCGACTCCGGACCATCCGGTCCTGTCAATAGCAACTCCGCCACGTTCGGGTTCTCCTCCAGCGAACCAGGTTCTATCTTCGAGTGCAAGCTGGACGGCGGCGCATTCGGGCCTTGCTCCTCACCCAAGAGCTACAACTCT
>CADDZK010000344.1 GCA_902812425.1 Actinomycetota bacterium | reverse complement strand
CAGGAGGATGAGCAAGGACTATGAGCGGCTTTGTGCTAGCGCAGAAGCGTTCATCTACGCGGCCATGATCCGTTTGATGGTGAGGCGGTTAGTACGTGCCTGAGAATTTCCAAACAGTCTCGGAAGGCCAATTTTACGAAGTTCGGCTCTTACGTATGCGTCGTAAAGGCCGCGAGTATCCATACCGTCGCTTAGCACCACAAGCAACCTCTAGGATGCGGGGATGCCTGCTGGATTGTCGAAGAACGGACGTGACCTTCAATTCCGTCCCGCCTACTACCTCCGACCGCGCCCAACGGTCACTGGGCGTAGCGGTTTTCGTGCAATAATGATCGCCGCCGTCCGCCAGCGGTCGCTGTGGAACTCCACTCGATTGTGGTGGCATTGTGGTGTGAGCCACTGCGCTCCCCCGTACAATGTATTGGGTCTCTCGACGAAAGGCTTGAATGAAGCGCAAGCCCGGCCTGGAGCTTCTTACCGTAGAGCCACCGCGGGTGATCGGCGGTCAGATCCTTCAGCCTCATGTGCCCCAAGAGCGGCTTGATGTGGAGACGTACTACCACCTCATAGCTCGCGTAGGTCTTCTGCGACACGCTGGGGCGTTCGGACTCGAGCCAGCGGTCCAGGTAGGCTCCCAGGGTGTACACGTCGTCGTCGACCGCCTCGCCCCGCAGCCACTCCGACCTGGTGCGAGCGAGCCTGTCGCGCACCTCGGCGAAGCTCTGGCCAGAGATAGTCTTGCGCTTCTTCGTGCCGTCCGGGAGCGTAACCATGTACTGACCGCACCATGAGCCGTCCTTGCGCTGGAAGAAACGTCCCTCCCCGTTAGCCCTCTTCCTGCCCATGTTGCGTTTCCTCGTCATCGTTCTCCCCCGACTAACTCGGTGTAGAGCCTTGGGTCCTTGAGGTCTCGCAGGGCGAGGCCAGGTAGACAGCTTCCGAAAACGCAAGGGGAGCAGCGCTCGTAGGAGACCCGAGTTGCCAACAAAGAAAAAATACGTCGTCAATTCCAGAACTTTCGGCGGACCTCGTTAGACTTGGTATCTAGACGGAAAAACCGGGCTCGACAGGAGGTAGGTTGCCGCCAGTGCTCCTGCCGAGCCGCCATCACCCGGAGGTGACCTTTGGAAGATACCAGTTTCGGCCCGGCCTCAACAGAGGACGCTGCCGAGCTACAGCATCCTGTTGAGCCCGACACGCTCCTTACGGTGCGCGAAACTGCGCTATTCTTGCGCGTCTCGCGCAAGCGTGTTTACCAGCTCATCGACGAGAAGCGCCTTCGGGTGGCGAGACTGTCTGAGCGCGGCACCCGGATCTTTAGAAGCTCCCTCCTCGATTACGTCGAGAGCAAGCGCCAGAGTTAACCCACACCGCCCGGACAGGGACGCCCTTGACGTTCGTGCAACCAGGAACACGGCGGTTATGAGCATGTTTAGCAAGTCCTTCGCCGGTGCAGTAGGCACCGGCAAGCGCTTCGAGGTCTTAAAGCCCATCGCAAAACTCCTCCTGGCTAAAACGCAACAGGCTGTTGCAAAATGGGCCGGACCCGTCAGCGCGTGGACTGCGGCGCGGTTAGCATGGCCTCCCAGTACCTTCCGTAGGAGGCAGCAATCACCGTGATGGACACGAAGCAGCGCACCTTCTCCCCGCTACCCCGCGACGTCTCCTTGAAGGACCTTGTCCCCGAGGACAGCTTCTACCGGCGCCTGGAGGCGGGGCTGGACCTCTCGTTCGTTCGGGAGCTGGGGGCCCCTGTACGCCAAGGCCGGGAGGCCTTCGGTGGACCCGGTGGTCTTCTTCAAGCTCCAACTCGTCATGTTCTTCGAGGGGCTGCGCTCCGAGAGGGAGCTCATGCGCGTGGCCGCCGACCGCCTCTCGGTCCGCTGGTACCTCGGCTACGACCTCCACGAGCCTTTGCCCGACCACTCCAACCTGACCAGGACCCGCGAGCGCTTCGGGCTCTCGGTGTTCCGTCGCTTCTTCGAGCGGATCGTGGAGATATGCGCCGAGGCGGGGTTGGTCCGAGGGAAGGAGCTGTACTTCGACGCCACCAAGCTCGACGCCAACGCCTCGCTCGACTCCATCGCGCCTCGCTTCGCCGTGGAGGCGCACCTGGGCAGGCTCTTCGAGGACGACGGGGATGCCGTCGGAACCGAGCCCGAGGAGTCGCTCCCCACCGCAGACGACGCGGTGCTTCGGGAGTGGAACGCCACC
Source organism: Actinomycetota bacterium (assembly GCA_902812425.1). Taxonomy (GTDB): domain Bacteria; phylum Actinomycetota; class Rubrobacteria; order Rubrobacterales; family Rubrobacteraceae; genus Rubrobacter_D. Next base: position 2,197 of record CADDZK010000344.1, on the reverse strand, counting down.
AGGAGCGATTGGATCGCGAGGAACAGCCGGCAGCGGCGCGAGGTGAAGGGCGTATGGTACAAGCGCACCGCGGACTTCCTGGCCTCCAAGACCGACCCCGACTCATCGCCCATGAAACGCCGCGACAGCAAGGGCTCCCATCTTGGGTACTACGCTCACTACGTCGTCGACGGCGGGAAGGCCAGGGTGATCTTGGGCGCGCTGGTCACGCCCTTCGAGGTGACTGAGATCGCCCCGATGCTCGACCTGCTCTGGCGCAGCTTCTTCCGCTAGAAGATACGCCCGAGTCAGGCAACGGGAGATACAACCTACGGGACCACCGAGAACATCGCCGCCTTGGAGCGTGCCGGGATTCGAGCGTACGTGCCGCTGACCGGGGCGGGCAAGGCACGACCCTACTTCAGCAAGGAAGAGTTCGCCTGCGATCCCGAAGCGGACCTCTACCGCTGCCCGGCCGGCGAGATCCTGCACCCTCGAGCGACCAACAGGGTCAGGCGACTGACCGTCTACAAGGCGAGGGTCGGCGCCTGCGCAGCTTGCCAACTGAGGCCCCGATGCGCGGACAACAAGACGGGCAGTTAGGTGCTGCGCTACTTCGACGAGGCTTACGTCGACCGGGTCCGCTCCTACCGAGGGAACTTCCCCTACGAGAAGGCGCTGCGCAAGAGGCGGGTGTGGGTGGGGCCCCTATTCGCCGAGGCCAAAGACCGGCACGGGATTAGGAGATTCAGGCTCAGGCGCCTCGAGAAGGTCAGCCAAGATGCCCTGATGACGGCCGCCGGCCAGAACGTCAATCGGCTGCTTACCTTCGGGCGCCGGCGCCAGAGGAGGGCGGCCCAGGTCGCAGCCCTCTGGTTTTCAGCCGCCGAGGAGGGCGGCCCGAGGTATTCTGCAACAGCCTGGCAAGCTTAGGGGTGGCATCGACGATTATCGTCGCCCGCACGGCGCAAGAGGTTAGATCCTCTCTATGGCCAAGTGCCACCGCGAAGGTCAGGACCGCGCTAGCCGAAATAGGCCCATGGGACCTGCGCCTCCATTATAGGGTAGCCGACACGCAACCCATGGTTGGCACTCGCTGCGCTGGACGCCGCGATCCTGAGCCTCAAGGGCCGCCTTCTTAAAGCCCGTATTCATAGATCCACCCTCTCGCACGTTTCAACGTGCTAAACTGCACGTATGAACGATCATCTCAATCCTTTTCTCTACGGACGACCACTCGAGAGGGCTGATGAGCTGGTAGACCGCGACGCCGAGATAGGTGAGCAACTGGGGTGCGTACGCTCCGGGCAGGCTGTGATGGTCTACGGTCCCAGGAGGTACGGGAAGACTAGCCTGGCGCGGGTGGTCGAGGGGAAGGCACGCGAGGAGTATGGGATAGCTGGCATCTACGTGGATCTGTGGGGGGCCACGAGCGTCTCGGACATCGTAGGCGTGTTGGGGCAGGCCTACGCCAGGGCGTCGGGGGCCTTCCGAATGCGGCGTTTCCTCGCGGATCTACTCGGGTCTTTGGGCTTTACGGTCAGCTTCGAGGGGACCTCCGTGGGCGTCAGCTACGAGGCCCGCCAGAGGGAGCAGCGCGAAAGGGAGGCGCTCATGGAGCTCTTGCGGATCCCCGAGCGGATGTCCTCCCGTTCCTCTTCTGGAAGGGTACTCTTGATCCTCGATGAATTCGGCGAGGTACTGAACATTCCCGGGGAGCCTGACGCTTTGATGCGGAGCGCCTTTCAGGACTCTCCACACGTCTCTTTTTTGTTCATGGGTTCCAAGAGGTCTTTGATGGACGGACTCTTCTCCGACCGCAAGAGGCCCTTCTACAACTTCGGCCGCAGGATGGAGCTTCGGAGGTTGCCTTACGAGGAGCTCGGGAGGTTCGTCGAAGAGGGGTTCGAAGCAGCAGGCAAGAGCATCGCCGAAGAGGCGACGGATGCGCTGCTCGGCCTGAGTCAGGGTCATCCTTACAGGGCGCAGCAGCTCGCCTCACACGCCTTCACGCTGTGTGAGGAGCAGGCCGACGAGGAGACGGTCTTCGCGGCCAAGGAAGCGGCCCTTGCTGAGGCGGAACCGGAGTTCCGGGCGATACTGGATACGATGGAGAGGCCGCGAAGGGCGGTGCTCATCGCCCTCTGCAAGGAACCAACCCACGAACTCTACTCCAGGCCATACATGCAGCGGCACGGTATCAGGGGATCCGGCTCCC
>CADDZK010000343.1 GCA_902812425.1 Actinomycetota bacterium | reverse complement strand
CGACGAGCTGCTTCGGCTGAAGGAGGAAGCCAAGGCGGAGGCCGAGGCCGCCAAGCCGATCATCGCAGCGACGTCCGCCACCTTCGACGATGTCGTCCTGCGGAGTGATCTCCCGGTCGTCGTCGAAGGTCGGGCCGTCCTTGACGGTGTCCTTCTCTGCGGAGACGGTGATCGACTGGCTCGACTCGTCCACGGTGGCGACTTCCATCGGGATCAAAGTGCTCCTGGTGCCGAGGAAGCCCATCTTGACGCCGATGTACTCCGGCCGATCGTTCTCGTCGACGAACAGGTCGTCGACCTTGCCGATCTTGCCCCCGTCCCGGTCGTACACGGCGTAGCCGCCGAAGCGGTTCTCTATAGCCGCGAACCCGTCTCTTCTCCGCCCGCCTTCCACGCTGACCCCCTTCGCCGTCCCTCTCGTATGGAGCGACATCCTAACACGAGCCCGAGATATTGTCTGTGGGAATAGGGATTCTCATAGACTATTTTAGGGGAGTACGACTTTGAGTTTGGGCGTAAGACGCCGAGCTATCCGTCGCAGCTCTTCTGTAGTGAATGTTGCGTGGAGGTCCCCCTGACACTAACCTGTGTTGATATCGGAGAAGTGGTAGGGCTCACGTTGTCACTGGCCCGATGATATCCGCTCGTAGGAGCCGTCGTCGCACGCCGCATTCAAAGGTGACGAAAGGCATCGGCATGTCCTTCCCGAGTCGCATCTACCTGATCTCGCCGCCGCAGACTCGCTCGGCCTCGTTTGCGCCAGCTTGCGTAATCCAGAAGCCGCCCACGGAGGTACCGCCCACGGCCCTTTCTATCCCGCCGAGGTCCAGGTAACCGCGCCGTGCCAGGGCGTCCCTAAGCCGCAGAAACTCTTGAGTCCCGAACGACTGCTGAAGGTTGTAGTCTCCGACCTGCCTACGCGGGTCGTCGCCGGCTTCTCGGTAGGCCTCGCAGAGAAACCGTTGCTCTTCCGCGGTTAAGGCTTCTTCCGGCACCGTCGTACCTCCACTGTCCGAATCATCTCCTCCGCCAAGGCGCTCAGCATAGCTGAGCAGGGTGCCACTGGGCAATGTAGTGATGCAAAACCGCGACAGGTAAGAACGTTCGACGCAGCTTATCTGTTTCCAGGATGCGCTGCTTCAGGGCTAGACGCAAGAAACCCTACTTATGCGACATTTCAAATAGGTCATCAAGAGGTTGTTTGCTGGTGCTTGATACTTGGCGAACACGAGGTGCCGCGTGCGACGAGTAGCAGTCTCCCTCCCGGACCAGGCCGTCTACACGTCCCCCACTTCGGCGACTGATCGCCCGAAAAACAGGGTGCCGCCCCTCGGAGATCCCGCCGAGGCGCTCTGAAGCCAACCTCGCGTGAGCGGATTTACATAGTATGCCTCTTCTGCGAAGATCGGCTCTTCCGTATGCGTACATCCAGGCCTGCTCGTCATGTGCGCGCCCTATGGGTGGAGTTACGATGACACAAGAATGCGACCGTGGCGACCCACCACGGAAACACAAACCGCATAGGCATGGGCCGGAGGGCACCGTCTACCCTCCGCCTGGCCCCTCAGGCCATCGACAGCCATGCGTCGCAGGGTTAAAGAGTCGGTCTGGACTGTAAAATGGTGCAAACCGGACGGCTGGGAGGCTGCCTATTCACCGTAAGCAGCGCAGGCGTGGTCCTAGGATAGCCACTGGGATACGACGAGCACGCGAGTACACTCTTACGAAGTATGTCCTTACGTAGCCTCGTTTCGTCACGCGTGACCCGCCGAAGGTGGCAGAGGACGTACCGTCGGCAGGGATCCCCTAGGTACTGGATCCGACAAGCACGCCTGCAGCGCGCCAAACTTTGGGTCGGTAGACGTTTGTTTAGGGTCCGTGGCTGGACGAGGTCGCGTCGGGAATCCGTCTCGATCCTCACTGAGATCTTGACCATAGTCGCAGGGCAGCTGCTTTTCGCGGTGGCGCTGGTGGTCAGTCTGGAGATAATCGAACGCGCGGTTATCCCTCAGTTGGACACTCTTGTTGGCTCCCTCGGTGATCTGTTGGCCGCTGGGCCCTTCCAAGCCTTTCAGAACACCTTTCGGAGTTTGCGGATGAACCCGACCGTTGGCGTCGAAATGCTAACGACAATGGTCCAGATTTCCGGGCTTTTCCTCGGTCTCTACTTCACCGCCGTCAGCGTCGTGGCGAGCACCGTATACGCACGCGTGCAAGGCGATGTGCGCGATCTACTCGTGCGCGAGAAGGTGGGCAACTTTTACGTCCGTACGGTTGCGCTCCTCGGAGTAGCGGGAACGATCTTGCTGTTGGCCCATACCTTTGGTTACGCGCCCGGCGTGCTCAACTTGACTCTGATAGCCTTTCTTGGCGGGCTCTCGATTCTGAGCTTCGTGGTACTCGGAAGCCGAATCTTCGAGTTCTTCAACCCCGTGCCCCTGGTGGGTTATGTCGGCGAGAACCTTGCGAGGGAGATAATGGCGGTGACCCCCCGAGGCTTTCGGTGGCAGGATCGGTCGTTTCAAGACTACCACCAACGGCAAGCAGAAAATCTGCTGAGGACGTATGGCAACATCGTCCACCTTGCCACCCAGGAAGAGCATCTCCGGGGCGACGCGCTGAAGCAGCTTGCGACCGGGGCTCTTTCACTCCTGCGGTTCTACGCGCAGAACAAGTCCCGCATTCCCTCCGACAGCCGTTGGTTTAAGCGTACCGCCCGGCACAAAGACTGGTTGACGAGCGATGCCACGGAACTCGAGATGGCACTAAATACGGGTACTACGCTCTTGCCGGAGGAAGTGCCCGATCCCGCCTGGTTCGAGTCACGGATCGAGGAGATCCTGGAACTCATCGTGAACGTGCTTCTGCAGCGAGGCGACCTGCGCAACGCCGTGGAGGTGTACGATAGCGTGCAGCGCACCGCCCACTCCCTCGGCAAGCGCCTCGCCCTCGATGAGGCGCTCCGAGTGTTCCGCTTCTTGAGAAAAGCCACCGGCAAGCTCGTCGAGAGTACGGAGCAGAATGGCGGGGCATCTCTCGATCAGAATGAACGGTTGAACCTCGCCCTGGGCCTCGCCGACATCCAGGGGTTAGCGCTTATCAACATACTATTGGGCTTCTCCGAACGCTTACGGATGACGACGGCCGACTCCTTCGGCGCCGAGATCTCGCGGATCGCATGGAACCGATCGAGCTCAATTTACACTGGCGGTTTCCCTCGGCCGGTCATTGAACGGCTCGAAGAGCTGCAGAGGGGTTTGGAGACGGAACGCACCATCGAAGGATACGCCGTTAGCCCCCTCTGGTACCAACACCAACTGGCGGCGCTCGGATTCGTGCGGCTCCTATCGGAGGCGTCCGAGAAGCTCGTTGCGGAGTTGGAGGCCGCCGTGGCGGGCGAGACCGAATCCATTGTTTCGGCCGGGCATCACCTGCTCGCGGCGCAAATGATCTCCCGCGGTTTGGAGGCGTGCAACAAATTCGCCGTCCACCTCATCGAGTTCGAGGCCAGCTACAAGCGCCTCTCCGAACTGCGTCGTGTCGAGGACATACCATGGGCGACGGTTGATTGGGAGGATCTAAGCGAACGTGTGGGCGCCGTTAGGGAGCGGCTGGTAAGCGCCCTCGCTGGATGCCTTCCCAAACTGGCCGAGGTGCCGCAGTCAGAGGAGCTTCCGGACTACTTCGGTCAGGCCTACACCGTCCTTGCCGAGGAGAACTACCGAGCCATGGCGAAGGGAGATGAAGAACTGTTCAAGAGGCTCTTCCCTCCGCTTTTTTTCGGTTGCCTCTCGGCCAACAATCGACTGAGCGAGCAGTTGCAAGACCGGGACACAACGACGGCCCTGGTATTCAGCACGGAGCCCTTGGTGGACCTGCTCGACCTGTCAGGTTTTGCCATCATTTTCAGCGAACTGCACGGCAAAAGGTACGGGGCCGTCGTGAAGGCTATGTGGGACGAATACTTCTCCAAACATCCCAAACCTTCCGCAGTGCTCGAGTTTCTCACGAGCGTCGTGGGTAATCGCCAACAGCTGTTCTTCGGGATAACTCCCCGGGATCTGGTGCGTACATCATGGAAACAAGACCTGGAGCGCCGATTTAGGGAGTCGGGCATGATGGACGACGTGTTTGGCTGGGATCCGTTCCCAGAAGGGAAGAAGCACAAACATGAGAGCGAGCTGATCCGGGTTCTAACCCGCGGCGGGCATATGTTTTACGAGCCTCACGACGTCTTTCTCGCTACTTACGCCTCGAAGCGTCCCGAGTTCTCCGGCATTGAGCTCCCGCACGTGGCCAAAGAATTGGCCGACGAACTGACCGATGAGTCCGGGGGGGACTCGCACGGGGAGGAGCAAGACGATCCGCCGACACAAGAGACATAGGCTTCACCACTCCCAGCGGGTCATCTACTATC
>CADDZK010000342.1 GCA_902812425.1 Actinomycetota bacterium | reverse complement strand
AGCAGATACAGTCCTCGCCGCCACCGCCACCGCCACCCCCGCCGCCGTGGCCGTCGGTGCCCCGAGGCCCGTTTCCACCAGCATGCGTAAACCAGAAGCCAGAACCTGCTAAGACGTTGGCGGAAGTACCACCGGACGCATTGCCCAGGAAGATTCCGGAGTTGCCGTCATCTCCAATCTCACCCGGGCTTCCGGTAGACCCTTGGGGGCCGCCATTACCCCCTTGGCCGCCCAGTTTGCCCCACTGGTCGGCCGTGGTTGACAGGCCGTGACCGCCGTTTTGACCATCTGGAGGCGCGTCTAGATTTTGTTGGTAGTATCCGCCGTTGCCTCCTCTGCCTCCGGTGTGCCCGACGGCACTGGTGCCGCCCGCTTGATATAGCGGGTCGTTTACGCCGCCCCCGGCGTGACCGTCGCCGCCTGCCGTCCCAGGAGTGCCATCGGCACCGGCCGAGCCGTTCGTGCCCGAGGCTGCGTGCACGGTCACGTGGTCGATGAGGAGGCCGCTGCTACTGACACCCCGCAGGCCGTAGGAGTTTCCGCCAGGCCCGTTGGGGGCACCCGGCGCCAGCGTGAGGAGCTGCAGCGGGGAGGGCGACGTGACGTCGTTTGCGACCGCGCCCACGCTGTTGTTCGTCGCCCCGGTGATCTTGGTGACGTTCGACAACGAGCGCCTCCAGGAGGTGTCGTAGCCACCGTAGACACCAACGCCGTTCGCCACGTCCAAAAGCTCCGTGTAGATGCCCAACGTCGCGTAGACGTCCTTGCCCTGGGTCGCCGCGGTGCTGATGGCGGCGGCAAGCGTTCGCTTCGGGTGTGCCTTGGTGCCAGACGCCGCGTCATCGCCTATCGGAGAGACGAACACAGCTCCTCGCGCGTCGCCGTCGATGCCGTCGCAGTTCGTGTCCCTGAAGTTCGGCACGTCGGGTTCGTCGACGGCGCCTGGGTTTATGTTCGGGTTGTCCGGGGCGCAGTCGGTGAAGTTGGCCCAGCCATCGCCATCGGCGTCAGGCATCGCACGGCAGTTGTTCGTCTCGCTCTTCTCCGTGACCTTGTTGGCGGCGTCGGCGCAGGCAAGCAGCTCGCCGGCAGGGGACGCTGTGGCGGGGACCTTCGCCTTGAGCGTCTTCGTCACAGACCTGCCTGGGGTTAGTCCTGGGATCGACGCGCTGGCGAGAACGGTGTCACTCGTGCTCCAGCTGCGATCGACCGAGAGATAAAGCCGCGTCTTCGAGGAGCCCGCACGACGGTTGCCCGTGTTGCGAGTTGTGGCCTTTGCGCTCACCTGGGAGCCGGTAGTGAGGCGGCCGCGCGCTGAGAGGCGCGAGATCACCAGGTCGGGACGGGTAGAAGTCGCAGACCGGGCCGGGACGGCGAGCACCAGCGTCGCCAGACCTATCGCCACCAAAAGGCATGCTGTGAGGGTCTTTCGCCCCGGCGTCGTATTTGTTTGCGTCCGGATCATCGGCTCTGCTCCTTCCCGCCGAGCACGTACGGTTCCCCGCTTTCAGTGGTGGGCGGGACCTTCACCCTGCCCACCACGTCGTGGATAGAACGAAGGACCCCTGTCACTAGAATGCGACCTTCTGCGAGACCGCCCTCTCGCAGACGAGGGTCGTGGCGGCTATCGACCGCTTCTTGGCGATCGCGTAGAACCTGCCGTGGGGGGTACCCGTGGGGATCGCCCACTCGCCCTGGGCGTTCGACGTGGTGGTGCCGTAGAGGACGTCGGGCCCTGGATCTACCGTGTAGACCTTGACCGTCCTGTTCCGCTCGCAGGCGGCCCTCTTGGAGAGAACCTTGCCGTGGAACGAGGCGCTCTGCGCGAGCGTGACCTGCGAGGCAACGCTCCGCGTAGCTGCGGCGCCGGAAGCCCCCGCGACGACCAGGAGCGCGGCGACTATTGCTATGGCGATTGGCCTTCATGAGGTCATTGCTGCTCTTCTATAGACGGGTGTGGATCTATCGCAGCGCGCTCCCATTTCAGCATCGAAAGGTCAGTTAGTCGCCCTGATCGTCTTGCTGGCACCGGCCTTGCATCCGCTAACCTTGGCGGTGCGAACGTAGAACTTGCCGCGCATCCCCGTGTTCCCGGTCGACCACTCGCCGTGGTCGCCGTGCCGCTCCGAGATGTCGGTGGCTACCAGAGTATCGACGCTCGGCCTCTGCTCGGTGCCCTTTTGCTTGTAGAGCTTGATCTTGCGGTTGCCCACGCAGCGCACCCTCGGGCTCTTCACCTTGCCTGAGAGATCCAGGCCCTGCGCCCTGATGGTGAGGAACGTCGGCGCCGGTCCGCTTGCCTGCGCCGAGGCGGCGAACGCCAGCGTCGCCAGACCTATAGCTGCCAGGAACAGGGCGAGGACCGTAATCCTGCCGGCCCGCGGCCCTTTCATGAGTGGGGTTCTTTCCATCATTCCTTCCTCTCTCCGGGACGGATTCCGTAACCATCCAGGTTTGTGTGGCGCGGGAGACGGAAGGCTACGCCCGGGCTCGCCGACGCCGGCTCTTGTCGTTAACCGGACTGTAGCGGGCGCCTCTTACCAGGCTCTTACCTGGGGCGTACAGGGCGTAGTTATTTATGATTATTTCTGTGGAGATTCTTGGAGAAGCTTGCCGTCGGGGCCTTTGTTACACCCCGGACAATCCCCCTTCGGCCACCCAGACGGCTATACGGGATCGGGAGGAGATGTCGAGTTTCCTGGTGATCCCTGCTACGTGGTTGGCGACCGTGTTCTCGGAGATGGTGAGTTCCGAGGCGATCTGGCGGTTTGTCAACCCCCTGGCGATGAGGAGCGCGACCTCCCGCTGACGGCCCGTGAGCCCGCCGTCGGGTTGCCCGCTGGCCTGAACTTCCCTCGGGGGGAGGCGTCGTGATCGAGCACACCTCTCTCTTTCTGTGATGGCGTATTCGACAGCTTCTTCGACCGTCATCGCCTTCCCCTCGGCCCAGGCCTCTTCCCACGCGACCTCGCCCAGTCTCTGGCGGGCGGCTTGGATGTAGGGTTCTTGTACGCGCATCTCGACGGGTGAGAGGGTCGCACCGATGGTCTCGCGCAACGACTGTGCCGCTCCCCACAGCCTGGCCGAGCGCGCAGAGAGTCGTTGGGAGGCGGCCTGGGCTGCCGATGCGTGCAACTGGAAGGCGGTGGCGTTCACCACCCTGGGTTGTATGGGGAGCGCGAGGCTCTCCTCGCAGAGCACCTGCGCCCGCCGGCTATCGCCCAGGCCGAGCGAGGCGAACGTACCCATCCCGAGCGAGAGGAGCACGGCCATGCCGTCTTCGGCCTCTCTAGCCAGCGCCAGGCTCTCCTCGTGCAGCGCGAGGGCCGTTTCGTGATCCCCCCTTGCGACGGCGGCGAGGCCGGGGATGAGTAGCGCGCGGGCGACGCCGCCAGTGTCCCCGAGGGCGCGTCCCAACGCTATCGCCTCTTCCGCCGGCGCCGAGGCTCTATCGAGATCATCGGCCAGCAGCGCCGCCCAACCCAGGTTGGTGAGCGCGGCGACGGCCCCGGCCTCGTCCCCGAGCTCCCTTGAGAGCGCCAGGCTGGCCTCGCTGAGGGCCACGGAGCCTCTGTAGTCGCCCTGTTCCCACGCTATCCACCCCGCGCGCACGAGCGCCTGGGTTCGTGCCGGGGTCGGCGGGGCATCGCCGCTCTTGGTCAGCGCCGCTTCGAGCCATCTGCGGCCCTCGCTGAGGTTCCCGCTCATGTACCAGAACTCCGCAAGGGCCCCGCCGAACCACAGTCCTAGGTCCACCTCTCCCCTATCGAGCGCCCAGCTCAGGGCCGCCCGCAGGTTGCCGTACTCCCTCTCAAGCTGCTCCAGCCACACCTCCTGGCGTGCTCCCCTCAACCACGGCTCGACCTCCTTGGCCAGCTCGAAGTACCAGAAAGCGTGTCGGCGACTCACTGCATCTGTCTCTCCGCTAGCCTCGAGCCGTTCCTGGCCGTAGCGACGGACCGGCTCGAGCATCCCGTAGCGCAGCCCGCCTCCCCCGGCAGGCTCGACCACCACCACGGACTTGTTCACCAGCCGCGAGAGCACCTCGAGCACGTCGCCCTCTTCTATGCCTTCGCCAGCCCTACCACCTCGGCGGCCTCGAGCGTCCAGCCGCCGGCGAACACAGAGAGGCGGCGGAACAATACTCGCTCCTGATCCGAGAGAAGCTCGTAACTCCAGTCCAGCGTCGCGCGGAGCGTCTGGTGCCGATAAGCGACCGTCCTGTCCCCGCCGGTCAGGAGCCCCAGGGAGTCTTCGAGCCTCTGGGCGACCTGCTCCACGGCGAGAGCGCCCATGCGCGCGGTAGAGAGCTCTATGGCGAGCGGTATACCGTCCAGCTCCCGGCAGACCCTCGCGACGGCGCGCGCGTTCTCCTGTGTAAGCTCGAAGGCCGGCAGGCGCGAGCGGGCGCGGTCCACGAAGAGG
>CADDZK010000341.1 GCA_902812425.1 Actinomycetota bacterium | reverse complement strand
GATGGTGGGCAACCACGTGGCGGACCTCGTCGCCCGCTACGGCGAGGACGGCGATGTGCCGCACGCACTCACCGACTACATAAAGGCGCGCGAGGGCTACGACTACAGCCACCACGGCCAGGCGGGTAACCCCTCAACCGACTTCGTCCCCGACAACATCGTCGACCGCTTCTGCGTCCTCGGCACCGTCGAGGACCACGTACACAAGCTAAACGAGCTAAAAGAGCTGGGCGCGGATCAGTTCAACATCTACCTCATGCACGACGCCATGGAGCAGACGCTCGACGCTTACGGAGAGGAGATCATACCTGCGCTCGGTGCGACGTCCGCGGTAGAGGGAGGTTAACCACTTACCTCTTCTTAGGCCAGCCGCTAGGCCTCAGCCAGACCTTTAGGGCGGTGCGCCCACCCCGTGCATGTACGGCGAGCGCGCAGGCTTGTACCAGTAGATGCTCAGCGCCCATCCTGTGTGATCTGCCAAGGGGTAGCGCTAAGTACCCAAGTTAGAATATTCTTCGCAGGTAGGGAGGTGCGAGGGATAGATGGAACCCGCAGTTAGCGTCCAGGGTCTTGGCTACCGGTACAGGGGGCAGCAGAAGCCCGCGCTCGAAGGGGTGGACCTGGAGGTAGCCGAGGGGGAGTTCGTGGTCGTGATGGGTCCTTCAGGGGCCGGGAAGAGTACGCTCTGCGTCTCTTTGAACGGTTTGATCCCCCACTTCTTCCGCGGCCGCATGGAGGGGGAGGTGAGGGTCCGCGGGCACTCCACGCGCGAGGGCAGGGTCGGGGAGTTCGCGCGGGAGATAGGTCTCGTCTTCCAGGACTTCGAGGCGCAGCTCTTCTCGACGAACGTAGCACTCGAGGTCGCCTTCGGACCCGAGAACTTCGCCGTCGAGCGCGACGAGATGGAGAGACGGGTGAACAGCGTGCTCGGGCAGGTGCGCCTGGAGGGGTTCGAGGATAGGCAGCCAGCGACCCTCTCGGGCGGGCAGAAGCAGAGGCTCGCCATAGCCTCGGTCCTCGCGATAGAGCCGCGCATACTCTGCCTCGACGAGCCGACGACGGACCTCGACCCCGTCGGCAAGCTCGGGGTGTTCGAGATCGCCGAGGAGCTCAAGAACCGCGACGACGTCACCCTCATCGTCGTCGAGCACGAGACGGAGGAGACGCTGGACGCCGACCGCATAGTCGTCCTGCGCGAGGGCCGCGTGGTCGCCGACCGGGCCGCCCGCGAGGTCCTGCGCGACGTGGAGCTCCTGGAAGAATCCGGCGTCATGCCGCTGCAGGTAACGCGCTTTTTCCACGAGATGGGCCTGTGGCAGGGACAGCTCCCCCTTACGCCGGAGGAGGGGGCGCAGGAGTTCCGCCAGCGCGGCTGGCGGATCAGCCAGGAGCGCCACAGGGAGCTCGTGGACGAGGACGAGGAGAGGACGCAGGGGTACGGGGAGCCCATCATCGAGGTCGGCGGCCTCTCGCACCGCTATCCGAACGGTTTCGCCGCGCTCGAGGGTGTTGACCTCACCGTGCGCAAGGGCGAGTTTCTGGCCATTCTCGGGCAGAACGGCTCGGGGAAGACCACGCTCGTCAAGCACTTCAACGGGCTGCTCAAGCCAACGGGGGGCACCGTCAAGGTCGGAGGTGAGGAGACCACGGAGCAGGGGATGCTCAGGCTCGGGCAGAGCGTGGGGTACGTCTTCCAGAACCCTGACCACCAGATCTTCTCCGACACCGTCTCCGACGAGGTCTCTTTCGGGCCGAGGATCAGGGAGATGGAGGGGGCCGAGATCAAAGAGCGGGTGGACGAGGCGCTATCGGCTGTCGGCCTCGAAGGCCGCGGGGAGGAAGACCCGTTCGGGCTCACCAAGGGCGAGCGCCAGCGGGTCGCCGTGGCGAGCGTGCTCGCCGTTCGTCCCGAGGTCCTGATCCTGGACGAGCCGACCACGGGGCTCGACTACGCCGAGCAGCGCAGCATGATGGAGCTGGTGGCGCGACTGAACGAGGCAGGCTCGACGATCATCGTCGTCACCCACACCATGTGGGTCGTCGCCGAGTACGCGCACCGCGCCGTGGTCGTAAGGGAGGGGAAGATAGAGCTCTCGGGGACCGTCAGGGAGGTCTTCTCGCGCGAAGACGAGCTGTGGGAGGCCTCGCTCAGGCCGCCGCACATCGTCTCTTTGGGCAACTCCCTCGGATATCCGGTACTCTCGGTGGATGAGCTGGTAAGGGTGACGGAGGGAGGGTAGGTGGACCCATCGCTGTACCTCGACCGTGACACGTGGGTTCACCGCCTGGACCCGCGCACCAAGATGTTCCTCCTGATCGGGGCCTTCGTGCTCGCCTTCATCTTCCTCGACCCGCTCTACGAGCTCGTCGTGCTCGCGCTGGTGCTCATCTTCGGGTACATGGCGAAGTCTCTCGAAAACCTGCGGCGCATCTGGTTCATACTGCTCGCCGTTGGCCTCCTGACGCTCGTGCTCTGGTCCCTCGTAGGTGGCGGTCGGACGCCGCTCTTCCTCTTCGTGGAGCTGGAGTCCGTACTCTACGGGCTGAGCATCGCTTTGCGCATAGACACGACGATCATCGCGGGTGTCATCTTCCTCTCAACGACCCGCAACGAGGAGGTCGCGATAGGGCTCGTCAAGCTCGGCATCCCCTACCGCTTCGCCTTCGCCGTAACGACGGCCCTGCGGCTCGTCCCGACGATAGCGAGCACGGGTTTCACGATAAGCCAGGCCCAGCGCTCCCGCGGGCTCGACCTGGATTCTGGGAACATCCTCCAGAGGACGAGAAAGTACGTACCGCTCCTCGTGCCCGTCTTCGTCACGACGATCCGCTCGACGAACGTCTTCTCGATGGCGCTCGAGTCGAAGGGTTTCGGCGCTGGCGGGAAGCGTACCTTCTACCTCCGGACCGCCCTGGGCGGGCGGGACGTCGTGGTTCTCGTCGTGTTCGTCGTGCTCCTGGCGGCCTCCGTCGCGCTGCGGGTCGCCGGGTACGGCACGCTCGAGGGGTTCAGCGGGTGAGAGACTGAGGTGCTGAGAAGCTAACGGGCTGAAGGCTAAACCGACCGAAGGGAGGAAGATGAAAGAGATATTCACGATGTGGCGGCACACCCAGATGGTGGTGCTCGTGGCTCTGAGCGCGGCGATCTACGCGGCGATACTCATCCCGTTCAAGGGTTTCCCGATAATCCCTGGTGCCGTCGAGATCCGGCCAGCCAACGTTATCCCCTTCGTCGTCGGGCTCCTGTTCGGCCCTGCCGGGGCCTGGGGGTCTGCGATAGGGAACCTGATCGGGGACTTCTTCGGGACCCTCTCGCCGGGGAGCATCGGCGGGTTCGTGGGGAACTTCTTCCTCGCGTTGCTGCCGTACAAGCTGTGGGGCGCGTACTTCAGGAGGGACGAGAACAGCGAGCCCAACATGGACTCGGGTAAGAAGCTCGTCGTCTACATCGCTATTGCCGTCCTCGCCTCCCTCGTCTGCTCCGGGATAATCTCCTGGTGGGTCGCCCTGCTGCAGATCTTCCCGTTCGTCCCCGTCCTGATCCTCATCGTGGTCAACAACGCCATAATGGGCGTCATCCTCGGGCCTATTCTGCTGCGGCTGATCTACCCGCGCGTAAAGCGCTGGGGCCTGCTGTGGACGGAGATCATGGAGCCCGAGGAGGTCTCGGCCTCCAGGCTGCAGAGCACGGGCAACATCCTCGTGTGGGTCGGCGGGGTCGGCGCCGTCGTGACCGGCCTTATCCTCGGCACCACGGGCGCAGCCCCGGCTGGCCTCGGGATAGGGCTCGCGCTGCTTCCATTCCTGATACTGGTCGTAGTCGGCAGCTTTATGCTCGGCGGACGCGAGCAGGTCGAGGCCCTGGAGGAGGAGATGGCCGCAGAAGAGTCGAGGGCGTGAGGGAGATGGAGACAGAGTCCATCGTAAGGGACCCGGCGCTCGCCCCCGACGGCCACAGGAAGATAGACTGGGCCGCCGAGCACTCGCCCGTACTGAACATCGTCCGCGACAAATACCTCAAGGACGGCACCTTCGACGGCCTCGGCGTCGGCGTCGCCCTCCCCATAGAGGCGAAGACGGCCTACCTGACGGTGGTCCTTGCGGAGGCCGGGGCCGACGTCGCCGTTGCGAGCCCCGGCCCCTTCTTCGTGCAGGACGACGTCGCCGCGGCCCTCGCGGAGCGCGGCGTTACGGTCTACGCCTCCTCCGAGAACGACCCGGCTGAAGCGGATAGGGAGCTCGAGCGTGTTCTGGACCGGGCCGCTGGTGACAAGGATGCCGTCGTTATAGACGACAGGGCGGGGCTCGTGCGCCTCGCGCACACGACGCGAAGAAACCTGCTTTCGAACATTCGCGGGGCCTCCGAGGAGACGACGAGCGGGGTTGCGAAGTTCAGGGCGATGGAGAGGGAGGGGATCCGCGAGTTCCCCGT
>CADDZK010000340.1 GCA_902812425.1 Actinomycetota bacterium | reverse complement strand
CCCGTACGCTACCTCGCCGTTTTGCAACAAACCAAGCGTCAAACCTCGCCTCTCTTCCCGACTGAACTAACCGAAAATATACTCGCGTTACACGCAACTTTCAAGAAGCTACGAACAGTAGCAAGCAGTGATTAATGCCGGGACCGAATCGGCGCCTACCTCGTAGTCAGAGTGTTGGCGAAAGTGATTGACAGCGTTTTCTTATTAGTTAGACTGGCTTTTAGGAATCTTTGATCGGTTAGACTATATCTCAGGAACAAGCGTCCCTGTGGAGACCCGCACCGGTCTGAAGGCGCGGGTGCTCGGGAGAGGAGGAACGACAGTGGCCTACGTTATAACCGAAGCGTGTATCGGCACGAAGAACACCGCCTGCGTATCGGCTTGTCCGGTTGACTGCATCTACGACGCGGGAGAGCATTTCATCATCAACCCCGAGGAATGCATAGACTGCTCCATGTGCATGCCCCAGTGCCCGGTGGAGGCCATCTACCCCGGCGACGAGGTCCCCGAGGACATGCAGCACTACATCACCAAGGCCGCCGAGTTCGACTACACGGGGATCGCACCGGGCGTCGAGGTCAACTAGTCCAATGGTCGAGATGAAGCAGCGCAGCCTCGAAGAAGTAAAGGCCCTGAGCGTCGAGGATGCCGTGGAGATCATGCGCCAGGCCGGCATCGTCGGAGCGGGTGGCGGCGGATTTCCGACCTACTTCAAATACAAGAGGCCGCTACCGCACCTGATCGTGAACGCCACCGAGAGCGAGCCCGGCTACTGGGGGGACAAACTGGTACACAAAGAATACCTCGAAGAGTTCCTCCAGCTCTTAGAGGCCATGAAGGCTATCTTCGGGTTCGAGAAGATCACGCTGGGCGTCCATGAGAAAGACCGGGAGTGGTTCGCCGAATACCAGGAGCACGCCGCCGACGGCGTCTACGAGGTGGTCTACGTGCCGAACACGTACGCTCTGGGCGAGGAGAAGACCCTCGTCAAGCACGCTACCGAATCCAGGGTTCCTCGGTTCGTGGATAACCCCGACGGCACTCGGCGTCCGGGGATGCCGCCGGATGTGGGCAAGGTCGTCAACAACTCGGAGACATTGCTCAACGTCTACAAGGCGCTATTTCTGGGCAAGCCTCTTACTACGAAGTTCTTCACCGTCTACGGCGAAGAGGTGGACACGAAGGTGTACGAAGCGCCGATCGGCGCTTCGGTGAGCGAGATCTTGAAGATAGCCGGTCTGGACGTAGAGAACTCGGGACACCTCACCGTGCTGGACGGCGGGCCATACCTGCACGACAGGGCTATCGAACGACTCGGAACGGGCGACGCCTACGTGCGGCGGATGACCAACTCCCTCTTCCTGATCCAGGAGGGCAGGCAGGGCAAAGAGTACGCCGAAATAGAAACGGAGTGCCCCGAAGAAGGCATTGCCTCTCTGGTCGGCAAGGTCTCGGGCGTAAACATCCCCCTGGGCGGCGGCCTGTTGAAACCGGCGACGCCGCTCGTCTCCGAGGGCGACGAAGTTGAGTACGAGCAGAAGATCGGGGAGCCCGTAGACGAGGGCTTCTCTATCGGCGTGTGGGCGAGCATGGAGGGTGAGATCTCCTCCATAGAAAACGGCATCGTCGCCATCTCCGGCGGCGCCATAACCCAGGAGGAGGCCGAAGCCGAAGCCGAACCGAGCATGGCCCGCGGCGCGCCACCACGGGGAGAGGCCGAACCCTTCCAGGAAGCCGAATCGAGCGGGTAAGGTACATTGGGAAGGAAGGTGCGTGGCGCTTTCTCTCTGCGGATTTGACTTCCTATCCACGACGATGGTCTACGTGAGGGATACGCAGGGGGACCCGCAGCGAGCGGTGCAGGAGAGGGCGTGGTCGTAGGGTGACGCTCACGGGTTCACGGACCTGGACCGGCTTACTGGCGGCTTCGCGGAGGGCGCCCTGATAGCAGAGCGGAACGACGGACAGGCAGGCAAGGTGCTCCAGCAGGTTGAGAAGCTGGAGAAGCAGAACCACGCAGCTGACCTCCACTTCCTCGATCAGGCCAAGAACCTTGGCCTCGTTACGGACGAACATCACGATAAGCTCTTCCACCTCCGCGCGATGCGCAACCGCTATGCCGAGTGCTGGTCCCCCTCTGCCACAGCAGAGGTCGAGTACGCGACTGTGGGCTTCTACCCCGGTAGCGCGGGCCACAGGGCCAGGATCTCCCCGGCGGCCATGAAGCTCTCTTGGCCCACGTACTCTCCAGGATGATCGACTTTGGCGTTCGCTCGACGCACCGCCGCAGTCCAGGCGTGCGTAAGGCTTCCATAGGGTGTTGGTCGATCATAAACGCTGCCCGATTTCATACTCGCGGCCATCGGAGAGCCTACCCAGGCTTCGGGCGGCCCGCAAGGCCCTATACTGCCTCCTCCTTGAGGTCGGGGGAACTAATAATGCACCCTACCTGTATCCGTCTTCAGGACGCAAACCCGGCCAAGGCGGGCAGCTACTTACTTACTTGCCTCACAAGAGGCACAGACCAGCTCTACACCTCCCCTGGACGGACGCTCGGGGACGCCCTATCTTCTGGTCCACACGGATGCACCTCGAAGCCACCGGCAAGCCGGACGCGATACAGCTCATCGAACCCCTCCAGATAAGAGGGTGCCAACAGCTTCTTCGCCGTTGCGTAAAGCGCCACGTCCGGCACCCGCTCTCTGCCTCTCCTTCGCCGGTTGCGCTGCAGGCACTCCTGGAGAGTAGAGTCAAAGAAATAGCCCACAATGCGTGCATCGTGCTTGTGGCCCAGCTCGATGGGCTCTTTGCGACTCTGTGGCGTAGGGTTCGTGTTATCCACTACCACAGAGCATCCCGCGCTGAGAGCCTCTTCTATGAGGTGTGCCTGCCGGCGGTTAGGGTTTCTGTTGTTGGGGAACAGGTCCTTGCTGACATGGGCGTGGGTTTGGGCGAACCTTTCCTGGAAGAAAGTGCTCTTGCCCGAGGCCTGCAAGCCTGTGAAGATCACCAGCTCCACGGTAGTTACGAGCGACACCTCAAGAGAGGGCTCCGAGCTGTTGCATCATGCCCAGGGCGTTGGAGTGGACCAGCTCTCCTCAATCTTCTCATTCCTTACCCGGTTAATCTCCATGCCCGCCACCGCCACGCGCCTGCCGGCGGGCTCGATGCTCATCATCTCACCTCGGTGCGTGCCGCGAAATGTCCACCGGTGGGCTACCCTCTGTCCCTCGCTCACCATCTCTTCGATCTCGAAACGGATGTCGGGGAAGGCGTTACGGTACATGCCAACGAGCTGCCTGATCCCTTCCGGGCCGGTGTCTACCTCCGGGGCATTGGGATCGTGGTTGATGTGGTTTGGCGCGATGAGCTCTTCCGTAAGTTCGAGCTTGCCCTCGTTGAAGACCTCCTCAAAGAACTTGCTGACGATGGCCTTGTTTGCTTCGGACATTGAAATCTCTTCAGCCTTCGCTCTGCGAATCGCTACGCTAGGCTTCTTGCAGGTAGCACAGTGTCGTGCCCTGTCCCGTGCTCTTCACGAGATAGCCGCTGGGTTCGTCGCGATCTACTATGCGGAAGATCCTCCCCTGCGTCTCTTCTGGAGGCATGATCTTTCCCTCCTCGGTGACCACCCTGAGCCCCAGCTTCTCGATCTCCTCGTGGTTGAGGTGCTCGTCGTCGTAGTGTTCTCCAAGAAGCCTTCCGCCTTCCGTTGCCATTTGCGCTCCTTCTCTTCTCGGGGTACATATAGAGTCTATTTTCTCGCAGCCGACCAGACTCACACGGCTTCTACGTGCTATGGATCGCCCTTGCACCATAGCCTGTCGTGAGCGGCCACGAAGCTTCTAGAGTCTATTCCAGGCCGGTGTTAGGTTCGTTCCGCTTCAGGGCATATAGTGAGGAAATCCCGCGCTTCACTCAAGGAGACGAGAATAGTGGATTTCGATCCCGAAGACGCAACCCGGTATCTGGTAGGGGTTGACTACCCGGCGAGCAAGGAGGAGCTGGCTTCTGCTGCTGAGAAAGAGGGCGCCCCAGAGGAGTTGGTCGAACGCATAAGAACCCTGGGCCGGGCGCGGTTCTCTGGCCCCGAAGAGGTCGCCGCCGAACTGCGCGCCTCTCCCCAGTCAACCTAAAGAATCATAGCATGGAGGTGGTTCGCGGGCGTCTCGATAGAGAAGGGGACGGTGAGACTCATGTGGCGCGCCTGGGGAGCATCGGTTCTCCCCGGTACAGGCACACAATGAAGCGCACGAGCAAGGCGCGGTGGCTCCTTTCCTCGATTGCTACGCTGACGGCGGTGGGTGGCTTTTTGGCTGACTGGAACCGGACCCACCTGTTCAACCCGAACTGGCCGCCGCATGCCAAGTTCCACGACGCCCAAAGCATCCTCCTGGGCTCGTTTCTGGGCGCGAGCGGGCTCTACTTCCTGCAGAGCAGGGGCGGGCATCCGCAGAG
>CADDZK010000339.1 GCA_902812425.1 Actinomycetota bacterium | reverse complement strand
CCGCCTCTACGACATAGACGTCATCATAAACCGCGCCCTCGTCTACGGATCGCTCACCGGCGCGCTCGCGCTGGTGTACTTCGGGGGCGTGACGGTGACCCAGGCCCTCTTCCGTAATATCACCGGCAAGGAACAGCTACCGCAACTCGTCGTCGTGGTCTCCACCCTTCTCATCGCCGCGCTGTTTACACCCTTGAGGCGGCGCATCCAGTCGTTGATAGACCGCCGCTTCTACAGAGCGAAGTACGACGCTAGAAGGATTCTGGAAGCGTTTTCGTCAAAGCTGCGTGACGCGACCGACATCAACGCTCTAAACGACGATCTCGTAGACGTGGTGAGGGAGACTATGCAGCCTGCTCACCTCTCTTTGTGGTTGCGCCCTGAGCCACCACCGAGAGGAAGCGACTGGCGAGAGCACGCCTCCTAGCCCAGCGCCTCGTCCATGCCATCGGCGGTATTGCGACCCATCGAGGGCATCCAGTGGGAGTAGCGGTCTAGGGTAAGCTGTATGGAGGCGTGCCCGGCGAGGTGCTGAACGTACTTGGGGTGCATACCCCGTGCGAGCAGGATCGTAAAGCAGGTGTGCCTGAGATCATGCCAGCGGATAGAGGGGCGCTCGGCACGTCTGAGCAGGGGTTTGAAGTTTCGATTGATGATGAGGCAGTCGCTCCCCTATGATAATACCCCTGCATAATTCCCCTGCGCTCTGGGCACAATACGCGTATCAAGCGCGGCGAATCGCCCGGATTCACCGCGGTTGATATGGCGAAAAACGACACAAGGAGAACACGCAGCCTATGCGCCTTCCACGAGTCTTGTCCCCACAAATGCACCGTCGGATCGACCTGGTTGCCTTGCCAAGCGTGATCGCCTCGGTCGCCTTGATGTCGCGCCGGGATAGGCGGGTCGCCGCGCTCATGAGCATGATCGCGGCCGGGGAGGGCGCCGCGCTTCTAACCACGGACTACCCGCCCGGTTTCCTCCGCTGGATGAGCTTCCGCGACCATGTGTGGGCCGCTACCTTGCACGGGATCCTTGCCGCGTCGCTCGCGCTGTTGGTGCCAGGTATCCCGCTGCGGGACCGGCGGGCTTTGCTCGCGCTTGCATCGATGCCGATCGTTCTGAGCGCGCTGAGCGACACGCGGGAACGGTAGGCCGTTAATCATGCCGCGCCGACCCACGATGGGCTGGATGGGCTGCGCGTGTCTACCTAGGCTAGATTAGTCGAAGGTGGAGACAAGGCTGATGCTGACGCCTCTCTGGCACGCCTGGAGACTAGGTGAGTGGTTCGAGCCCGCTCTTCAGCTCATCTTTACCTGTAGATAAGCGGCATCCTCTAAGCATAAGAATTTCTTGCGCATAATGGTGGAAGTTTACTGACGCCGCAGACAGAGTGATGAAGAGTAGCTACATGGGACTTTGCTCGCCTCGGTAACGCCCCTTCCATCTAAGCTTTACCCGACTCTCATACTCCCAATTCAGTCCTACCGCTGGCAATCATTCCAAACCTAAGGTAGTAGCCCCTCCTCTTCAAGGGGCTGCTACCTTATTGATTATTGATTACGCGCTTCTTGCTTCCCTCAAGAGCCGCTCATCGATCCTTCCTCGCAGTTGTCGAGAACCCTGTCCTCGAAGTCGGCCACGAACGTGTCGTATCCGGGACCACAGTCAAGAACGTCCCTCTGCCCGATGCCGCTGCCATTCAGGTCCCGACCTACGAGGCGGTCATCCCCGTAGCCTCCGTAGAGGTGATCCGTGCCCTTGCCACCGATTATCTTGTCGCCGTAACGGTTGCCGTAGAGGGTGTCCGCGTTGTTACCCCCGTGGATCTCGTCGCGGCCCGAGAAGGCCCACACGACATCGTCTCCACCGTAAGCGTGAATGGTGTCTGCCTTAGGGGTTCCCCTGAGGGTGTTGTCCGCGTTGTTGCCTTCGACCAGAGCCGCCAGAGCTACCCCGCTACCCAACACTAATCCGGCCACCATCGCCACGAAGAGCAGGGTTCCCACCCTCCTGAGCGTCGTCGTTATCTGGCTCATCGATCTTCCTTTCTCGTCTTCGTCTGTCTGTTTGCTTGACTGTCTATCCTGCTTGCCGAATGCTCGGCCCGTGACTTGCTCTGTCCTGATCTCACCTCCTCCCCCTTTCCTAACGGAGTCGACCGCTTTTTCTTCAACTCTCGGCGTCTAATTCTTCTATCACTGTGATTTGTTATGGGTTATGGCGCCTCACCGTCTCGCAGTCGTTGGCTACGAAGTCGTTTCTTGTGGCGTCAACTGTGTCGTTGCCGTCTCCGCAGTGGATCTCGTCGTAGGTAGCGCTGAGCTCTCCACCTATGCCGTCGAGGTGGTCATCGCCGGTGCCACCCCTTAGCACATCGCTTCCGCCACTGCCCTCGACCGTGTCGCTTCCGCCGTCGCCCTCGATGCGGTCACCACCAGGGCCACCGTAGAGGCCCTTGGCCGCGGGACCTATCTCGAAGCCGGGATCATCGTCGCCGTTGCCGCCGCGGATGAGGTCGGCCCCAGAGCCGCCGGCGACTCGGTCCTTGCCGCCCTTGCCATAGAGGGCGTCGCCGCCGCCGTTACCCTCGATCCAGTCGTTCTGGGGGGTGCCTACAATAGTCTCTGGCTTATCAGTGCCCATGAGATCGGCCGCGATGGCCGCTCCCGCAGAGAGCGCCATCAGGCACACCACCATCGCCAACATCTTCAGCATCTGCCTCATCTTTCTCCTTTCTCCAGGTTTCTTCTTGGCCGTCTCTCGTGCAGGCCGGTGCTCGCTATCGAACGGTCAACACCATCTCCACGCCGTACTTGGCCCCTATAGCGCCGAGTCTCTCAGCCTCTAGCGGCTCGTCTGCCTTTGAGAACGTGGTCCTCTTGGACGCTGGCCTGCCTACCTCCTCTACGAAGCTTTCATACAGTCCGCCAGGCGTCTGACTGACCAGCAGCTTCCCTGTCGACTGGCCGACATTCTTGAAGGTGTGCGAGCTGCCCTTGGGCACGTAGAGCAGTGATCCGACTCCTGCCTCAAGTTTGGAGCCTTCTATGACAAATTCGAAGCGCCCTTCCAACACCCAGAAGCACTCGTCCTCCCTGTGCTGGATGTGGAGCTGCGAGCTGCCCTTAGGTCCCACAGTCGCCCCGAATAACGAGTAGGCGCCGCCGGTCTGCTCGCTGCTTACCTTGCGGCTCAGGACGTATCCCTCCGGCATTCGCACGGTTCGGCCTTCATCCGGACCGACGTAGACGGCGTTGCCTGGGTCTCTCATCTCTAGCTTTCACCTCCTTTCGTAGTGTCTCGCTCTTGCTTGCCCGTACTCTGACGCCCGCGTAGGTCGCCGACCACACACAGCACCCGCACAACACCGCCTGTGTGGGTAATGTGTGGGTGCCAGCAGGTTCCGCGGGACGCCGAGATCACGATCAGATACGGTAGAGCAAGGCGCACCCGGTCTTGTATCCTTGGTGCAGTGAGAAACCGCAACGTCAGAAACGAAGCCTCAAAAGCGAGCAAAACAGCGCCATTCGGCGTCCGCCTGCGGGATCTTAGGAAGACCGCAGGCCTTACGCAGGAGGAGCTGGCCCTGCGCGCAGGCCTCTCTCCCAACGCCGTGGGTTCGCTAGAGCGCGGGACGCGCAAGCGTCCGCACCCCCACACTGTCCGGTCTTTAGCCAAGGCCCTGGAGCTCTCGGAGGAGGGGCGCGCCACGCTGCTAGCTGCCGTGCCTGTTCGCGACGATGCGGCTTCGCCCGCGGTTGGGGTCGTACCTTCTGTCGATCCGTCCGCCGCTTTGCCTTGTCCAGCTACCCCGCTGGTGGGGCGCGAGAGGGAGCTCGGTGAAGCGGGCGACTTGCTTAGGCACCCTGACGTACGATTGCTCACGCTCACGGGGCCTGGTGGGGTGGGTAAGACCCGCCTCGTCACGGAGATTGCGCGGGAGGCTGCTGACCGCTCTCCCGACTCAACCGCTTTCGTCGCACTTGCGCCCTTAAGCGATTACACATTAGTCGTTGGGACCATCGTTCGGGCTCTGGGTTTGCGAGAGGCGGAGAGCTACGACCCGCGAGAGATCCTGGAACGTCACTTGCGAGGGAAACGACTGCTACTGGTGCTAGACAACTTCGAGCACGTGCTCGATGCGGCACCCGATGTGGCGGACCTGATTGAAGCCTGCCCATGCTTGAGGGTGCTCGTTACTAGTCGAGCTCCTTTGCGCGTCAGGGGAGAGCAAGAGTATCCCGTGTTGCCACTTTCGCTGCCCGCCTCCACCCGCTCGCCGGAGGTGGAGCAGGTCCTAGTATCACCTGCCGGAACGCTCTTCGCCGCGCGCGCCCGGGCAGTCTCGCCGAATTTCGAGGTCAACCCGGAGAACGCTGCGGCGGTGGCAGCGATCTGCTGGCGCCTGGCAGGGCTACCCTTGGCCCTAGAGCTCGCAGCCGCGAAGGTGAGGTATCT
>CADDZK010000338.1 GCA_902812425.1 Actinomycetota bacterium | reverse complement strand
CGTACCTGGCTCCTTCTTGCACCACCAGGTTCAAGCCGTCGTCGCCGTCGTAAAAGACCGAGGATAGACCCCCGAGGTTCGCTGCCTTGAGCACCTCTTCTGCTTCAATGGTCCCGGACAGCCTGCTCGGGGCCATACCCAGTTTGGGATAGAGATCGGGAACGGCGAAGTCAAACAGCCCGCGGAACACCTCTGGCGTGGTCCTGCCAAGATCGGAGGCGTCCTTGGTGATCCCCCGGAAAATGCCCTGGCCCCCCGTGAGCGCCTCCGAGAGCTTCCCAACCAGACGGCTGCGCAACCGGCGCTGCTCCTGCCTCTCGGCGGTTAGGCTGGTGGCCTCCTCATTGGAGATCTTGTTGAGAGACTGTACCTGTTGGTATTTCGATACCATCTGCTGCGAGGCGTAGTAGGCTGCCACCAGCTTGTCTATCTCAGGCGTAAGTGCGAAGACCCAGTAGACCTCGTTCTCGTGCTGGCGACTCTGATCTTTCACCTCTGGGATCTTGCGCCCCCGCTCACCCTCGTCCTCGGCGACCACCATGGAGAGCGGGATCTGCCCTTCGCTCCCCAGGCGCGTGCCGTCGACGGCGACGCCTACGGAGAAGGTGCGCAACCCCTTGTAGGTCTTGAGGCTCGGCTCGCTGAAGATCTCCGAGAGGATCTCGCGCTGGATCTCCTTCCTCTCCTTCGGCCGGGGATCGAAGCTCCGCTTCTCCTGCTCCCAGCTCTTCTCCTGGGCCGTTTGAAGCTTGTAGCCTTCCTCAGTGTCGCGGACGAACTGGGCCTCGACCAGCCGCTCCAGTGCAGCCTTCAACTCCGGAAGCGGTGCAGGGCTGTCCACCCGGTCCACGAGCACTGCGGCGATGTTGGCCTCTGTCCTCGGCAGGTCGCGCACAAACTCAAGCAGCGCCACCGCCTTCGCCACTCGGAGCGCCCAGCCTCTATCCTCGGAGTTGTTCTTGAAGCGCTCCGCGATATCGGCGATATCTTTCTGCTTGGAGGATCCTACCTGCCCCTCTATGAGCTCGTAGATGGCATCCAGAGAGACGAGGGAGCCGACGGGTTTGTCCGCGAAGGCCGTCCGGTTATTAACCAGCATCTGGTACACCTGGCTGATGATGGTGCGGTTGCTGCCGCCGATGTGCCGCATAGCGCCTGGCTGCAGGCGGATGCCCGCCATGATATCTATTGAGAGGTTGATGTAGTGCGGCAAGTACGGGTAGAAGTCTACGAACCCTTGCCCGGTTATCTCGCTGGCGCGGGACGTGCGTTCGAGTCTGCAGGCGGCGTTTAGCTGCCCCTCGTTCGACTCAAACAGCTTGCGGAGCTCCTTCTCACCTTCCGGTTCCTTCGAGAGCACGCGTCGCGAGGCGACTTCACGCACATCGGCGGGCGAGAGATCGACCTCGTACCCGAAGCGGTCGCGTACTTTAGCGATGAGGACGCGTCGGTCATCTCCGATGGCGGAGGTGACCTCGTCGAGGCGCTCCTGCGCCGTGACTATGAACCAAGCCTGCGCGGGAGCTCGCTTAGCGCGCACGCGGTTCCTGCCCTCTGTGCCGAACAGCTCGACCACCGCACGCAGGTCTTCGAGCCGCTCCTGGCTGTAGGCCACGTATTGGCCGACCTCGTCTATGATAAAGAACAGCGCCTTGCCGGGCCTTCGGCGCTCAGTGAGCTCGAAGGCGCGGTCCACCAGGAGCCGGGGCGTGACCTCGACGCGGTTCTGCAGGAGACTCTGAGCGAATGACTCTACCGCGGGGTAGGTCTGTGGGTCCATCTCGTTCAGGACAACGCCCGCGCGGTTCCACACCTGTGCACCCTTGCGGCCCTGGCCGGTCCATCCTGCCCTCGGATTCTCCCCTGCGTACCTGCGGTCGAACAGTGTGATGAATTCCTCAAGCTTGCCCTCGGACTCCAGGCTGATCTCGAGCTCGGCGAGGTCGAAGTCCTCAGCGTAGCCGAGGTGCCGCA
Source organism: Actinomycetota bacterium (assembly GCA_902812425.1). Taxonomy (GTDB): domain Bacteria; phylum Actinomycetota; class Rubrobacteria; order Rubrobacterales; family Rubrobacteraceae; genus Rubrobacter_D. The sequence goes on along the minus strand of CADDZK010000338.1, from coordinate 2,497 downwards.
GCAGGACGCGGTAGACGAAGGGTGAGATGCTCAAGGAGCCGTGACCGGCCTGCGACTTGTCCTTCTGCACGTCGAACATCACGACCTCGGCGGGCATGTTGAGGTTGATGACGTCTATGAGATCACTCAGACTCGGATCGTCCACCTGCTCCTTGAAGAGATCGGCGGCGCGGTGGCCCAGCACCTCCGGGTTGGAGAGGACGTAGCCCAGGTTCTTGGCGAAGGAAGATTTGCCGGAGCCGAAGAAACCGGAGATCCAGACTCCGACGCTCGAAGTAGGTTGCGTGCGCGAGAGGTTTATGGCTTCGAGCAGGTCGCCGTATTGGCGCTTGATGCTGTCTGTGGCGACGTACTCCGTAATCTCATCGTAAACGGCCCGCTCGTCCGCTTGGTCGAGCTGTATGATCTCCTCGATCTTCTGCGAAAGGTCGCGTTTGAGCAGGTCCCTGATCTGCATTACATCCCTCCAGCCTCGACCGGGCCCATCTCGCGTGGCGGGCCCATCAGTAGATCTTCACCCTATAGTTTCCCATCGCCTCGCGGCTCTTGAGCCCCATGAACCTAAGCCCAGTGGTCCCTTCGAGGGTCCCAGGATAGAACAGAATCGTCGTAACCTGAGTCCTTCCCTGCATCTCGTCGAGCAGTCGGGACATGTGGTAGAGTGCCGGCGCCATCGCGGAGGCTCTAACGAGGAACGCGACGTCCCACTCGGGGTCTAGAGACTCCAGGCGCTCGGCGAGGAGGTCCGGCAGTGGCCTCCAGTCCGGATCCGACAGGTAAGACGTGACCTGTTGCTGGGCCACCTCGAAACCGCGATGCTTTTCGAGCTCGACCACGGCGTCGAGGCCCTCGCAATCCTCTATAGCCTCCCACAGGAGGTCAGCGAGGGAGATAGTGTGGACCTGCTTGCCAGCATTGTTCAGCCTCACGGCGAGGCGACGCGCCTCCCGGCGGAGATCCCACTCCTCCTCCGCGTCGTAGCGCAGTATGGCAAACGGCAGGTCGTGGTACGCGCTGATCCGCATAGGGGTAGCGGTCAGATCCTCTTCGAGCCGCCTAATATCTGCGCTGAGTGAGGACATGCGCGTACTCCTCCAGGTTCTGAGCGGGGAAATCTATGCGTACGACCGGCCCCGCCGCGTAGTACTGCAACAGCCCTTCCTGGTGGGCTTCCAGGAAGAAGCGCTCTACCGTGCCTTCCGGGACGAGGAACAATCGCCAATCCGGATCGTGCACCAGGGCCTTACCGGATCGTCCCTCACCGTGCAACTGAAGCGCGATGAAGGCGAAAGCGTCCAGGGGCAGATAGAAGTAAGCAAGTTGCTTCTTAACGCTACCTTCGAGAATTCCGAAGTCGCGCAGGGCGGAGAGCAGTCCCTGGACGACCCTGCGCTGGACTGCCTGGGACCAGGGATGCTCGGTCCTGCCCGCGGCTACCTGCTCTTCGACCCAGTTTTGCACTTCCCAGGGACGTACTTCGCGGTCGCTACGGGTCGACCACTCCACCAGCACCTCGGTCACGAGGTCGTGGAGCAGCCGGTCGAACTTAGCGGCCTGGAAGTAGAGGACAGGGTCTAGGGACTCCGCCGGCATCCCGCTTTTCACAAGAGCGAGAAGGGCCTTTAAGACTTCCGGATCTTTCAGGTAGCGTTGCCTGAGGACGAGCAGGATGTCCTCGATGCGGGAGCGTGAACCCTTCCCAAACAGGTTTTCCTCCCGTGCCCGGTCCAGGTTGGCCTGGACGTCCGCCCCCTGGTCCCAGTTCTCGAGCAAGAGCTTGGTGTCGGCAAGCAATGCCCCGCCCTTTATGATTCGACTTGTATACCGTGCCTTTGGCGAAGTCTGCGCCAACCGCTGCCCCTCTAAGAGAAGATGTGCCCCCTGTCCCGGGACCGGTGATCAGTCCCGAACTCCTCCACTTTACACTCTGCCCCGAACCTCAAGCAAGTAAGAAAGCCTCGTCGCACGGGAACGTCCTGATGATGGGCGGCGAAGCTTTCCTGACGGAGGCACTACGTTCCCTCCTGGCTAATGTCGCCGGCAAAGCGAAGATACTGCTCTAAGAGGGCTTCCTCAACGAGTTCCTTTTCGGCCAGTAGTGGTGGACGGAAAGTAGCAACGGCGCGGCAACTCCTGCACGTTCACGAAGGTATGGAGATGGCCAAGGCCGCCGGACGAGCTTGGCCTCGGCCTCCTGTGCCGGGGCGGCCGCGAACACGTGCTGCCGTGCTGCGCTTTCCTCAGCCGCCTGTCGAATCGGTCGCGGCCGCCTGGTCGCACCAGTTGACCAACCCAAAGCACCCACGCTATCACTGGGAGCACTACCCAACAGAGGGTAAGAGACGATGCTGGCCTTTTGAAGTCAGGAGTTCGAGAGTAGCATTGGCAGGAGAAGCATTACTTAACTTACGGGAGGACGGAGTGAACATTCTCGAAGAGGGCGGTGGGGCGCTCGCACCGGTTGAATACGGCGAGATATTGAAGGCTACTCTCAGAG
>CADDZK010000337.1 GCA_902812425.1 Actinomycetota bacterium | reverse complement strand
GTAGAGACGAGGACGACGCTCGCCGCCACGCTCGTATAGTCGAGGGAGGAGATCCAAAACCCGAAATGTGCCCCGTGCGCCACGCCGGAAGCTATCCCGACGTAGAGGCTCCTTCCCCTCGGGAATCGGTCCCCCCTGACGAGCGTCGGCGGCAGGAGCACCGCCGCGCCGAGCGCACACCTCCAGAGAGCGATGGCGACTGCCGGAGCATCGGCCAGCCGGATAAAGATGGCGGCCGCAGAGACCGCCAGCACCCCGACGGCTACGGCCGGGAGCGCGCCCCTACCCCGTACCTCATCCTGTACCAGACCAGAGCCCCGCTTTCCCTCACGAGCTGCCCCCTGCGGGACCACTTCTTGCGCCACATAGGGCTACTATACACCGGCTCCGCAAGAGCAATGATCCCCACCCTCTGGAACGCCGCGACCGTCCTGACGCAGTGCAGAGGGTCGGTCACGACGAGAACCTCACCGATGCCTCTACTGGCTGCGATCTCGGCCACCCTCAGGGCGGATTCCCAGGTGCTGCTGGCCGTGTCCTCACGCAGGATCGTCGCCTGTGGCACACCCGTCTCGCGCAGGATGTTGGCCATCACGGCCGCCTCGGCCGGTGGATGCTCGCCCTCTCCGCCCGTGGGAATCAGGAGATCCAGCTCTCCGCGAGCATACATCCCGCCAGCGTGCCTGGTCCTGGCTTCAAGCGTCCTGCTCGGTCTTCCTCCGCGCAGGACCTGCGTCCCGAGGACAACCGCAACCCGTGGCCTCCCCTCTCCTGGCTTCGAGAGCTCCCCGCCTCGGTACACCCGCAGGAGCTCGCGTAGCCTCCCGAAGATGCCCTCCCGAAACGGCGCCTTCAACGGCCGGCCTCTCGTCTGGCCCGTTCGAGATCTCCGGGCGAGTTGACGTTCATCAACAGGAGGTCGGGGTTCCCGAACCGGCGCAACTCCTCTCCGACGTACGCGACTTCATCCAACCCTTCCAGAAACTCGTGCACCGCCCGCACGCCACCGTCGAGAGCCGCCCCGACGCGCGGCAGCAGCGCACGGGCGTAGGCTGCACACAGGGGATGCATCCTCTCCCCGTATCGCGGGACGACCGCGAGGACGCCGAGCCGTTCGAGACGCTGCAGCAGATATTCCACAACACCTTCTACGAGGAACGGCATATCCCCGGCGGCGACGAAGACGTGAGCGTGGCGCACGGCGGCGAGGCCGGCCTCTATGCCCGCGAGCGGTCCGAGCGCGCCCGGACGCTCGCCTCCGGCGCGGCTGAGACCTTCTGGCAGGCTGCCGCCGCCCCCAACGACGAGGACCTCGCTGCACACAGGGGCGAGGGCATTGTGGACGCGTTGGATCAGGGGCAGCCCGCCCACTTCGAGGGAGAGCTTGTCTCTTCCCATCCTGCGGCTCTTGCCGCCGGCGAGTAGCACCCCCGAGGCCGGAAGGGTCAGGAGGCCGCCTGGATAGTCGCTCCCTCTCTCATGGCCACGATCTTCTGGCGGAGCATCCTGACGCGGTCCATGCTGCCCTGGCTTCCCGAGCGGCGGGCGAGGCGTTTCGCGAGGGCCAGGTCAACGGCGGTGGCGTGCAGTCTGCGTGCCCTCCTCCAGACGCCTAGCCTTCCCGTGAAGATCAGGCTCAGATAGTAGCCGGTCCTCCGGAAGTAGCTCGGGAGTATGGCGTATTCCTGGGGGGTTATCGTCCCTGTAGAGACCTCGTCGCTCAGCTCCTGGCGGATGGCGCGCCGCTCGATGGCGAGCCACGCTATGATGATCACGACGTACATGAGTATCACGCAGAACAGCACGAGGTAGCCGACGGGCCCGAACAGGGTGGCCGTCAGGTTGAAGGTCGCATGCAGTACTATCGCCCCCGTGAGGCCGAGCAGGGGCAGAATGACCTTGAGAGCCCTGTTGTGGACCCACGGGATCAAGCCTATGCCTATCCCCGTGAGCGAGGTGAACGAGGCGTGGGCGAAACCCCCGAAGATCCTGCGCACGATGAAGGTCTCCGCGCCGTACTGCATACCGTAGAGCAGGTCCTCGGCTATCGCGAAACCGAAGCCAACGGCCGACCCGTAGACGATGCCGTCCATCACGCCTGCGAACTCGATCAGACCGCTCCTGCGGCGCGCGAGGTAGGCGATAAAGAAGACGAGCAGCAGGGCGAACCCCTTGGAGCACTCCTCGACGACGGGCGCCTCGGTAACTGCCGTGACGAAGTTCGCCGTCCTCACGCTCGTCACCGAGCTCAACGTGAGCTGAAAGAGCGTGTTGAAGACGAGCGAGACCGTCGTCGCCACGGCGAACCCCCAGAGGAAGACGGGAACGACGTAGTACAGTGGCTCTCGCTCGTAGAGGTCGACGGCCCTGATGAAGAGCAGGTAGATCACGGCCTGCACGATGCCGAATCCTATGAGGGCACCGCTCAACTTCGCGACCTTCCGCATGGAGACATGGTCCGCAGTATACCCGCTCCTGATAGAATACTTGTGTTGGTATCGGAAGGAGAGTATTGGACAGGGAACGCCAAGAGCGCGACTCCATATCAGCGGCTCTACGCCACCTGACCCACGGGGTCTACGTACTGGGGACCCGCAGAGGCCGCCAGTCCAACGCGATGACGGCCTCCTGGGTGATGCAGACCTCCGAGCGTCCCCCTTGCGTCGCCGTCGCGGTGCGCCACGACCGCTACACCCACGACATCATCCTGGAGAGCGAGACGTTCGCCCTGAGCGTCCTGCGCGACGACCAGGTAGACGTGGCCACCCATTTCGCCGACACGAGCGGCGAGTACCACGACAAGCTCCAGGGCGTGCCCTACGGCCTGACACCCGGCGGCTCTCCCTTCCTACTCGACTGCCTGGCCTACCTGGACTGCAAGGTCATGGACAGGGCCCGCGCAGGCGACCACACCGTCGTCATCGGCGAGGTCACGGCGAGCGATACCCTGGATGACAGCTACCCCCTGATCTACGACCCCAGCGAGTACGAAGAGGCTCTGCGCTAGTTGGACTCGACCCCAGAGACCCGCCTGCGCGAGCTGGGCTTCAAGCTCCCTGACGTGCCGTCCCCCGCGGGCTCCTACGTCCCCGCTACGCGCGCGGGAGACCTGGTCTTCACGGCGGGTCAACTCCCCTTTATATCGGGCGAGCTGCACATTACAGGCAAGGTGGGCGACACCGTGAGCGTAGAGGGGGCCCGCGAGGCGGCCAGGCTGTGCGCCCTCAACGCCCTCGCGGCGGCGGCCGCAGAGACGGGCGGCCTAGACGGCATCGACCGCATCGTCAAGGTAACGGGCTTCGTCGCCTCCGCAGCGGGGTTCAACGGCCAGCCCGAGGTGCTCAACGGGGCCTCGGAGTTCCTCGGCGAGGTCTTCGGCGACGCAGGCCTGCACGCCCGCTCGGCCGTCGGCGTCGCAGAGCTCCCGATGGACGCGCCGGTCGAGGTCGAGATCGTGGTCCAGTCGCGCGGGACATCCTCCTGAGGCCTAGCTCCGATGTTTAAAAAACCCCTTTACGGGTTACAATATATAGCAATAACCGTATTAGAGTAGCGTTTGAGATCAGGGGGTTCCATTTTGGATGTGACCCGGGAGAAGACGGGGATAAGGCTCTACACGGGCGACTACTGCCCTTTCTGCCGGCGGGTAAAGAGCGAGCTGGAGCGGCTCGGGCTCGACTACGATGCGGTCGACGCCGACGCCGACGGGCGCGAGGAGGTCATCCAGCTCTCTGGCCAGCGGGCGATCCCGATCCTCACCATCGGCGACGAGGTGCTGGTGGATTCCTCGCGCATAATCCGCGAGCTCCGCAGTCGTTACGCGGCCTAAGACCTACGAGGGATACCGTCCCTCAGGTTCGTTTTCCAGCTGATCAAGGACGTAATCGGCGTAGAAAGCCAGGGACTCCTCGGTCCCTTGTTCGAGGAAAGCCCTGGCTTTTCCTACGGGGTCGAGGACGAAGTCATCGATCTCGACGACGGGCCCTTCCCCCCACTCCTGTGGTGGAAGCCAGGCACCCGAAGGGCCGGCGTTACGGCGGATGGTCTCGCCCAGGAAGCATCCCAGCCCGACGACGAGCCCGTCCGAGAGCGGCGGGGCGTGCCTGGATTCGTCGCCCTCGAGGGCGGCCATGAGCAACTCTTCGACCAGCGGCAGGTACTCCGGCTCGTAGTCCAGGTCCACGCCCCAGTGGTTACTACCGACCTCGCGGAAGAGGCCCGCGGAGGTCTCGGGGCGCTCCGGCGTGAGGCGCAGGAGGTCGAGCTGCAGCAGCGCAGCGGGAGAGCGTCCGAAGAAGAACTCGACCTCGGGGGGCACGGGGTAGCCGCTCAGGAACTCGAGGCCCGCCTCGGCGTACTCCGAGCCTCGCAGGATAGCGACCCTGTCGATCGCCTCTTTAGATTTCCGGTCGTCCCACGGCCCCGTCTCGACCTCGACGAAGAAATCCCTGTCGGCCTGGCGCAGGTATATGG
>CADDZK010000336.1 GCA_902812425.1 Actinomycetota bacterium | reverse complement strand
GGTCTCACGCTGCTCGTATTTGGGATCACACGCGTGCAGGAGGTGGGTCTGAGCGCGCCGGAGACCCTGGCGGCTCTGGGGCTTTCCGTCGTGTTCCTCGCCGGCTTCGTGGCTGTGGAGGGGAGGGTGAAGTATCCGCTCGTGCCGCTGGGGATCTTCCGGTCGCGCGGCCTGCTCGGGGCGAGCCTCGTCGCGCTCGCGCTCACTGCCGCCACCACCCCGCCGATGTTGCTGTGCACCCTCTACGTGCAGCGGGTCCTCGGGTATCCGCCGGCCGAGGCGGGTCTCGTCTTTCCGCCTTTCAACGTCGCCGTCATCGCCGGGTCTCTGCTCGGTCCCAGGTTCGTGGAGCGGTTCGGGCCTCGGGCAACTATGGGCTGTGGGCTACTCGTGATCGGGGCCGGGGCCGTATGCCTCGTGGGGCTCCCACCTCACGATGGCGGGTACCTCATGTATCTGGTCCCCGGCTTCATCCTCATGGGTTCCGGTCTTGGGTGCGCCTCTGTGGCCTCGACGACTTCGGGGACCTCGTCGGTCGACGGCCGGGTGCAGGGACTGGCGTCGGGCCTGTTGAACTCGGCGGCCCAGATAGGGACGGTGCTGGGGCTCGCTATACTGGTTCCCCTCTCCGCCACCCGCGCGGAGGCGCTCGCAGGGACGGTGCCCGCCGGGGTCGCGCTCGTCGAGGGCTTCAGGCTGGCGTTCTTCGGGGCTGTGGGGATCACGGCGTTCGGCGTAGCGATCCCCTTGTTTCTCATCGGACGGAAGGGAAGGAACCCATAGTCCTCTACGCGCCGGCACGAAGCTGGCCCACGGGCGAGATGTGCCGCGGCGTGCAGAAGGATCAGGTCTATCTTGCCTGGCCGTGGCGTGGACGCTAGACTCTCTGCATAGAGTCGGAGGAAGGGACAAGGCGGTTTACCGCGGCGGCGAGGTGGGGGAGGAGACCTAGCATGATGGGCGTATTGTGGAAGAAGCCGAGGGTAGGCACATGGGGCGCTTTGCTCTCAGGGGTGGTCCTTGCGCTGCTCGTTCTGGCCGCCGTCGTCGCGAGGACGGCTGATGCCGGGGCGCTGGTGGACAGCGGCAGCGACTCCAAACACTGTTACAAGATGCCGAGACAGGTGCCACACCTTGTCCCCCATGCGGAGGTCCAAGACGGGGACTGCCTCAAAGACCTGACGACAGCGGGAACGGAGAAGACCGGGCACACTAACAAGCAGGACTGGTCCGGACTCAACGCTGCAGGCACCAACAACCCGAGCGGCGTCGGGGGGGTCCAGGTGGACGGCTACTTCCCCGATAGCTCCCAAACCAACAACAATAACGGGTGGCACCACGACTCGCAGTTCGTGATCCGGCTCCCCAATCGCTGGAACGGGAAGCTCGTCATAACCGGAGCCCCCGGTGTCCGCGCCCAGTACGCGAACGACTTCATAATAAGTGACTGGGTACTGGCCAGAGGCTACGCCTTCGCCTCTACAGACAAGGGGAACACGGGAACCAGCTTTTACGACGATGGGTCCGAGCCCGGCGGCTCCGTCCTCGAGTGGCACCACAGGGTCGAGCAACTCACGCGCAACACCAAGGCCGCCGTGAAGAAGTACTACGGCGAGGCGCCGAGACGCACCTACATAACGGGCATCTCGAACGGCGGCTATCTCACCCGCTACGCCCTGGAGAACACGCCCGAGCTCTACGACGGAGGGGTCGACTGGGAGGGCACCCTTTTCAGGGCGAATGGGCCGAACCTCTTCACGTATCTGCCAACGGCGCTCGCCAACTACCCCGAGTACGAGGCCGCTGGCGACCAGCAGGCGCACGACAACATGATAGAGGCCGGGTTCACGCCCGGCTCCGAGTTCCTGTGGGACGAGCACTACACGACCTACTGGGACCTCACCCAGCGCATCTACCGCGAGGAGTTCGACCCGCAGTATGACGGTGATTTGAAGGCCGGCATCCCGTTCTGTCAGGATGAAGCCAACCTCGAAGGATGCGATGCCAACTACGTCTACGAGAACCGTCCTCAGGAGGTTAAGGACGCCGTGAAGAAGGTCTCCCTGACGGGCGACATCGGCAGGCCGCTCCTCACGCTGCACGGGAACCTCGACGCGCTGCTGCCGATCCGGACCGACTCCGACGTGTACTCGGATCTCGTCAGGGACAAGGGGCACGCCAACATGTACCGCTATTACGTGATAGGGAAAGGCAACCACGTAGATTCGTACTACGACAACAACAAGGACAAGCTGCGTCCGATACTTCCGTGCCAGCGGGATGCATTCAAGGCGCTGGAGGACTTCGTCCAGAAGGGCGTCAAGCCGCCTGCGAGCGGATTCGTTCGGAAACCCAAGAGCGGGGACGTCGTAAACAACTGCTCCATCGAGACAGCTCGATAGCGAGCACCGGGTCGTAGGCGTAGCACGTTTTTCGGGTTGCGGTCGGGAGTTGGTGGTGACTAATATTCCATAGTAGTGGGGAGGCTGAGTCTGTCTCGGACTCAGGCGTACAAAGGAGGATCGTGTGGAGAGATTGGGCGGAGAGCACGAGGGACAGGTATCCTCGATACGTCAGGTGGCGCTGGCGAGCTTTATAGGGACGGCCATAGAATGGTACGACTTCTTCCTCTATGGGACGGCGGCGGCGCTGATCTTCGGGAAGCTGTTCTTCCCTGGGTTCAGTTCGACGGCAGGGACGCTAGCCGCCTTCTCGACCTACGCCGTGGGCTTCGCGGCCAGGCCGCTGGGCGGTCTCGTCTTCGGGCATTACGGGGACAGGATCGGGCGCAAGGCCATGCTGATCCTGTCTCTCATGATCATGGGTATAGCGACGGCCCTGATCGGGTTACTGCCGACCTTCCAGACCATAGGTATATGGGCTCCCATCCTGCTCGTCGTGCTGCGCTTCTGCCAGGGTATCGGGGTCGGAGGCGAGTGGGGCGGCGCGGTCTTGATGGCCGTCGAGCATGCACCGGAGGGACGTCGCGGCTTCTACGGAAGCTGGCCACAGATGGGGGTGCCGGCGGGACTCCTGGGCGGGAACCTTGTCTTTCTGGCTTCCAACGCATTGTTCCCTGGAGCGCTGGGCTGGCGGTTGCCGTTCCTGTTCAGCCTCGTCCTGGTCGCCGTCGGGCTGTTCATCCGGCTCAGGATCCTCGAGTCTCCCGCTTTCACACAGGTCAAGGAGAGCGGGACCGAGGCAAACATGCCCATACTCGACGTATTTCGCACCTATCCCAAGGAAGTATTTCTGGCCATGGGTATGCGTATCGCCGAGAACGGGACCTTCTACGTCCTGACCGTCTTCGTACTTACCTACGTCGTCGAAGAGCTGAAGCTGGACCAGAGCGCGGGCCAGATCGGGGTGATCATCGCCGCGTTCATCGGGCTGTTCACCATACCGTTTTTCGGGGCGCTCTCGGACCGCGTGGGACGTAGGCCGCTGTACCTGCTCGGCTCTGGCTTCTCGCTGTTGTTCGCCTTCCCTTTCTTCTGGCTGATGAACACAGGTGTCGAACCCCTGATCTGGCTCGCCATCGTCCTCGGTGTGAACATCGGCCATGACGCGATGTACGGTCCGCAGGCGTCTTTCTTCGCCGAGTTGTTCGGGACGCGGGTTCGCTACTCGGGGGCTTCTGTCGGTTACCAGCTCGCCTCGGTTCTCGCGGGAGGGCTCTCGCCGCTCATCGCCCTCGCCCTTCTCTCCAACTATGGCTACGTTGCGGTCGCCCTGTACACGGCGTTCATGGCGCTCATCACCGTAATCTCGGTATTGCTTGCCACGGAGACTTACAGGAGCGACATCTACGAGACACAAGCCAGGGAGCGTCAGCTCATCGGGGAGGGCCCGGAGCCCAGGGCGCAATAGAAGCTAACGGAGGGAGGCCACTAGTGGCCTCCCTTCTCTCTTAACTCCGCGCGGCGAGGCACATCATCTCACCCACGTCGGCGAGGCCTTCGAGCGACTGCAGCGCGGATTCCAGCTCCCTGACCTGCTGCTCCGGTAGGACACGCTCTGCGTTGGTACGAAACTTGAGGTCGAGTTCCTCGTCGCTCAGGGGGTTCTCGGGCCCACCGCGGTTATGCGAGACCCGCGCTTCGAGTACCCTGCCTCCCTTGAGGCGCACACGCAGCACGGCCGGAAACTGGTTGGGGAAGATCCCGTCGCACTCCTCGTCGGCGAAGCACCTGACGCGCGAAGCGAGGTCGAGCTTGACCGGGTCAGCGACCTCCTCGTCCGTGAAGTCGTCGAGGGAGACCCCGAGCCCCCCGCCCCCGACGAGCGCGGTCGCGACGGTGAAAGGTCCGCTGAACTGGGCCGCGTAGCCCGTCCTGGGATGCGTTTTCTCGTCTTCCGGCTCGGCGATCGTGCGCAGTACGGGGCTTGCGACGCCAAGCTCTAGCTCTTCGATCTCCCCAAGATCCAGGCCCTCCTCGCGCAAGCGTATCGCTGCGTCTATCCCGGCGTGGGTGAAGTGA
>CADDZK010000335.1 GCA_902812425.1 Actinomycetota bacterium | reverse complement strand
ACGAGAAGCAGCGCCGAGACGAAGACGCTCCACCGCCTCTGCGGCCAGCGCGCGACGACGAACAACCCGGCCCACGAGAGCGCAAGCCCTAAAGAGTCCACCCGCGCCAGCGAAGACCAGCGCACGACGTAGGGCATGGCGGGGAAAATCAGACCTCCGGCCACAGCGGCGATACGGTCCCTGGTCAACGTGTGCAGGGTGAGCCCCACGAAGAGCGCGACGGCCACGACGCTGAGGAGTGAGATCAGGCGCCCGTACCAGAGCGCGGGCCCGAACAGCCACACGAAAGGCACCTGGGCGAGCATGAAGAGCGGAGGGTAATTGGATACCACGTAGGGCGGCTTACTGAGGTCGGTCCTGTAAATGTTCTCGAACTGCGCGAGCCTCACGGACTGGTCGAGCAGTGGTCCCTCACCGTAGTTGATCGGGTAGGGAAAGGTGAGCGCCTCCCATCCGTGGCGCAAAAAGAGCAGCGTCGCGAGCCCCTGCGCCAGGAGGAAGAGGGCTATGGCAACCCAGAGCGCGACGACCCTGCGCGTCCGCCCGTCGGCGCGGGAGGCCTTCTTTTTCTCCAAACCCGTACTCGTCGTCGCCGGTTCCTTCCATGCGCTCGAACTCAGGCTCTGTATCCTACCGCTTTTGGCACGACCCGCGGGTAACACGGCGATGGTAGAAGAACGATGCTCGATTAGTATTCGCTGGTGGATGGCCCGACCAGATCACACAGCATCACCGGCCGCGGCGCCTCGGGCAACCCGAAGAACCGCTTCGAGAGACTAGAGGTGGAGCCGGACGGTCCCCGGGAGGAGCCGCGCCCGGAGACCATCTACCTCAGAGACCGCTCGCGCTCTATCATCGCCCGCAACGAGAGCCCCGACATCGGCTTCGACGCCAGCATCAATCCTTACAGGGGATGTTCTCATGGGTGTAGTTACTGCATGTCGGGAGATACACCGATCCTGATGGCTGATGGTGCAACCAAGCCATTCGCGGATGTACGCACAGGCGATGAGATCTACGGTACGACTCGGCGTGGTGCGTATAGGCGTTATACGAAGACACGCGTGCTGGATCACTGGAGCGTGCGCAAGCCAGCCTATCGCGTCACCCTGGAGGACGGAACCTGCCTTATCTGCAGTGGCGACCATCGCTTCCTGACCGAGAGGGGCTGGAAGTTCGTTACCGGCGCGATGTGTGGTGCCGGACAGAGGCCATACCTGACGACCAGCAACAAGCTGATGGGTACAGGATCTTTTGCACGTGCGCCGGTGAAAGACGGCGACTACGAGAGAGGATACCTGTGCGCAATCATGCGCGGAGACGGACGCCTCGCCTCCTACGCATACGAACGTGTCGGTCGCATTCACGGCAACCAGCGTCGATTCCGGCTCGCGCTCACAGACGAGGAGGCACTTTCGCGGACGGCAGAATACCTCCTGAGCTTCGATGTGGTGACGCGTAGTTTCGTCTTTCAGGAGGCCACATCCGGCAGGCGTCCCGTAAACGCGATCCGGACCAGCGCCCGCGAGAATGTGGAGCACGTCAGGGAGATCATCGCCTGGCCATCCCTTCCCTCCGACCTCTGGTGCAGAGGATTCCTGGCCGGCATATTCGATGCCGAAGGAGGCTACACAGGTTCCTTACGCATCCACAACACAGACCCGGCGATCATCGATCACGTCGTTCTTGGCCTCGAAAGCCTGGACTTCAGGTATGAGATAGAGCACCTCGGGAAGAACCAGTTGAAGCCTGTACAGGTAGTGAGGTTGCTCGGTGGTTTGAAGGAACACCTCCGCTTCTTTCACACTACGGACCCGGCGATCACCCGAAAACGCGGCATCGAGGGGGTGGCATTGAAGAGCAACGCCAACCTGCGCGTGGCGTCTATCGAACCGCTGGGCGTCATGCCCCTCTTCGATATAACCACGGGCACCGGAGATTTCATCGCCGACGGCGTCGTGAGCCACAATTGCTATGCTCGTCCGACCCACGAGTATCTCGGTCTCTCCGCAGGGCTGGATTTCGAGAGCAGGATTCTAGTCAAAGAAGCTGCTCCAGAACTGCTCCGCACACGACTCTCGTCCGCGCGCTGGGAGCCGAAGGTGCTCTCGATGAGCGGCGTCACGGATCCCTACCAGCCGGTCGAGAAGAGGCTCTGCATCACGCGCCGTTGCCTCGAGGTCCTCGCAGAGTTCCGCAACCCCGTCGTCATCGTCACCAAGAACCACCTCGTCACGAGGGATATCGACCTCCTCTCGGAGCTGGCCGGCCACGAGGCCGCCGCCGTCGCCGTCTCGCTGACCACCCTCGACGACGGGCTGCGCCGCGTCATGGAGCCTCGCACCTCGAGGCCCGTCCGCAGGCTCGCCGCCATCCAGAGGCTGGCTGAGGCAGGCATACCGGCCGGGGTGATGACTGCGCCCGTGATCCCAGGCATAAACGATCACGAGCTGCCGAACCTCATCTCCGCCGCCGCAGAGGCAGGGGCGGCCTTCGCCGCATACACCCCGGTCCGCCTTCCCGGCGCCGTGCAGCCGGTCTTCGAGGACTGGCTCTCCCTTCACTTCCCCGACCGCAAGGAGAAGGTTCTGAACCGAATCCGCTCGATGCGGGGCGGCAGGCTCAACGACCCCGACTTCGACTCACGCATGAGGGGAGAGGGGATCGTCGCCGATCACATCGCGCAGCTATTCGAGATAAGCTGCAGGCGCGCGGGGATCGAGCGCGGACGCTTCCCGAGGCTCTCTACGAGCGCATTCCGGCGCGGGGGGCAGCCGAGCCTCTTCGAATAGAGCGAGCCTCTGGCTGTGCGGTTTGCTGAGTGCCAGAAGATTCGTCGCTACCTGAGACCCATGTGTAGCGCCATCTAGCGAATCCCGCATATAATCTGCGCAGCGCCCAGTTGAGATGTTCTACGTCGGGCACTGGTTAGTCCAACGGAGGGTGGGCTAGAGAGAGGCGGCGCATGGCTACGAGAGCAGAAATCCACGAGATTCTGAAGGACACTAGCTTAACCGCGAAATTTAGGCGTACCGAGTCTGGCTGGTGGAGTGCCTACTGTGAAGAAGTGCCCAAGGCTCGCACACAAGGCGAAACAAAGGAAGAGGTTCTGAAAAACCTAAAGGACGCCGTTGCTCTCATCCTGGAAGATTACTCACTAGGCGACTTAAAGCAGCTCCGAGCCGAACTGACATCTGAAGAAAGGGAGTTACTCACTCTTTGAAGCACCGCCAGCTCACCGAGTACCCAGAAGCTCATGGGTGCGAATGGGATGGCGAAGGGAAAAGACACTCGAAGTACAAGAGCTCAGCTACAGGAAAGAAAACCACTGTGCCGCGTCATATTGAGATAGACAACGACCTCGCTAAAGAGATTTGTAAACAGCTAGGCATCGAAAAGGTCCGTTAGACGACCACGGGTTGAATTTTTAGTTCTCGGGAACCAGGGCTTTTCATGTGGGGCTTCAGGATAGCTACATGGCACTCTGAAGCCCCACACTTTTGGGTGCAAACTCCGACTACTGGTTCAATGAAGATTTTTGGTGCAAGGCCGGTTCGTCATGTTGCTGCGAGTTCGTCTGGGAGTCGTGTCGGATGCAACCCTCATGTGACTAGAAGACGCGTGGTCGCCCGCTACTGCACCATTACTCTCCCGTATGCATCGGGGTCGGTGGCACCCTCGGTGTTGAAGAGCAGGACGCGGGTCTGCTCGTCGATTCCCAGCGCCCTGCACGCTTCTTCCCCCTCCTCGGAGCGCAGAAGCTCCAGCAGACCGCCGAGTCCCGCCGCTCCTGTCTCGCCAGAGACGACACCCGATCCGGCAGCGAGGCGCATGGCCTCGCGTATCGGCCCGTCGTCGATGGCGACGAGGAGGTCGATGCCCGCGGATACGGTCGGCCAGGCTACGAGCGAGGGTGTTCCGCAGTTGAGCCCGGACATGATGGAGTCGTGCGGCCCAGGAACGGAGACGATGCGCCCCGCAGAGATCGACTCCAGCAGGCAGTCGGCGCGCGTAGGCTCGACGCCTATGAGCTTCGGTCGCGGCGTCGCTTCCGGCCTGCGGAAGTGGCGGGCCACCGCCGCGGCGAGGGCTCCGACGCCAACCTGCACGACCACGAGGTCCGGACCCGCTTCGTCCCTTCTCGCGAGCTCATCCTCGATCTCCCAGAGCATCGTCGAGTAGCCTTCGATTACCCGCGAAGGAATACTCTCGTAGCCGGGCCAGGACATATCGGAGATCACGAGCCCGCGCTCTTCGGATGAGCGCTCGACGGCCTCGTCGTAGGTGCCATCCACCACGATGACTTCGGCGCCCTCGCCGGCTATGGCCTCACGGCGCGCTGCTGCCATGTCAGCGGGCACGAAGATCTTTGCTCCCAGGCCGAGCAGCCGCGCCACCCGCGCCACCGCCCGCCCGTGGTTGCCGTCCGTGGCAGCCACGAGCGAGAGTGGTCGCAACGGCTCTATCCTCTCTTTGAGGTCCC
>CADDZK010000334.1 GCA_902812425.1 Actinomycetota bacterium | reverse complement strand
GTTGTAGCGCCAGTAGCGGTGGATAAAGATCGAGAAATTCCCCGCGTCGTTGGTTATGAGAGTATCCTCGGGCAGGGCCTCGCGCATGGCTTTGACGACCTGCGCAAGGTCGATGCCTTCCGAGGCACGGGCCGGAGGTATCGTGCCCGAGTCGAGGTAGGCGCCGTGTGCGTCGGACCAGTCTCGCGCCGTGGGCGGGACCGGGGCGTGTTCGTTCAGCGCGGCCAGGGCGGCTCCGGCGTCGGAGACCATACCGATCTCTGCGGGTACCGTCGCCCCCACCTCGTGTGGATCTATGTCCACCTGGATCACGGCCTGGTCCGCACGCGGAAGCGAGTAGCTCTGCGTGGTGACCTCGCTCAGACGGCAGCCGACCACGAAGACGAGGTCAGCCTCTTGCAGGGCCTTCAGGGCCTCGGGCGCCGTACCGAGCGTTAGGTGTCCGAGGTAGTTCGGATGCTCGTTCGGAAAGACGTCCTGCCTGCGAAACGACGCGTAGACGCCGACGTCGAAAGCCTCAGCGAAGGAGATCAGTGCTTCACGCGCGTTTCGCGCTCCACCTCCGGCGATCACGACGGGACGGCGCGCGCCCGCGACCCTGCGGGCGGCGGCCCAGATATCGTCCGGCGCAGGGGCGGGGTGGGACGTGGCCGGCACGATGACGTTCGGGTCACCAGGCACCTGTTCGCCGAGTATATCGGCGGGCAGGGCGAGCATGACCGGTCCGGGTCGGCCAGAGGTGGCGATACGCAGGCCCCTCGCGACGAACTCGGCGAGACGGTCGGCGCGGTGGACCGTCGCCGCCCACTTCGTGATAGGGGCGTAGAAAGCTGTGAGGTCCACCTCCTGAAAAGCCTCTCGTCCGAGGAAGTCCGTCTCTACTTGTCCCAGAAGTACGAGCATCGGCGTCGAGTCCTGCCTCGCCGTGTGGACGCCGATGGCGAGGTTGGAAGCGCCGACGCCCCTCGTCGCCATCGCCACCGCGGGCCTCCCAGTCAGCTTGCCGTCGGCCTCGGCCATGAAGGAGGCGCCCGACTCGTGACGTGTGGAGATCAGGGAGAGTTCTGGATGCTCTTCGGCAGCGTCCAGGATCTCTAGAAAGCTCTCACCCGGCACCGTGTACAGACGCCTGACACCGGCCACAGCCAGAACGTCGGCCGCGACGTAACCCGCCTTTTTCGTGCTGCGATCCGCCATCTCTCCCCCGGCTTGCGAACGATCACTACTCCCTGACAACCCGTACATCGTACACGCTCGCTGCATAAACGCTCGTCCGGGCATATAGTAGTGTGCTGGACGAGGAAAGGAGGGCGCTCTGGTTCGCGCGGATGCGGTGGTCGTGGGATGCGGGGTGATCGGGCTGACAACGGCCATCTCTCTGAGGGAGGCCGGTATTGACGCCGGGATCGTGACCGCCGAGTTGCCGCCGGCCACCACCTCCAGCGTGGCCGCCGCGCTCTGGTACCCGTACAAAGCCTATCCCGAAGACCGCGTGCTCTCCTGGGGTAGAAGGACCTTCGCGGTCTTAGAGGAGCTCTCGGGAACTCCCGAGAGCGGTGTACTGATGCGCGAGGGAGTGGAGATCTGGCACGAACAGGTCCCCGACCCGTGGTGGGCGACCGCCGTACCCGGGGTCCGTCGATGTCGCGAAGACGAGCTACCACAGGGCTACAGGGACGGCCACGCTTTCGTCGCGCCCGTGATCGAGATGCCGATCTATCTTGGGTACCTGATGGACCGCTTTATCGACGCAGGAGGGAGTGTGGAGATACGTAGCCTCTCCTCGCTCGATGAAGCGGCCGGGGAGGCGCGCGTGGTCGTCAACTGCGCGGGGCTCGGGGCCCGGGACCTGGTAGGCGACACTTCGATGGAGCCGATCCGGGGCCAGATAGTGCGCGTCAGCAACCCCGGCCTCGAGCGTTTCGTCCTTGACGAAGAGAACCCTGATGGCGTCACGTACATCATCCCCCGCTCTCTGGACTGCATCCTGGGCGGGACGGCCGACGACGGCGAGTGGGACCTCGAACCGAACCCCGATACCGCATCAGGCATCCTGCGTCGCTGCACGGGCCTCGAGCCGCGCCTGCGTGGCGTCGAGGTACTGGAGCACAGGGTGGGGCTCAGACCGGGCAGACCGGAGATACGCCTGGAACGAGAGGACGGCGACCTCCCCCGCATCCACAACTACGGCCACGGGGGATCGGGCATCACCCTCTCCTGGGGCTGCGCAGATGAGACGCTCGGCCTCGTGCGAGAAACTCTCGGCTAGTCAGCACGCTGCGCCCTGTCGGGCTTCGCTTTTCAACATGTCAGCATTTCAATAGGGGCGCGGAAATAGTGGCCGCCGTCCGAAAGAAGTAGCTCCCGCCCGTTGAGCTTCGCTCCGCGAGTACGTGAGCCACTCCCTCAGAGGAGAAGCCGATAAGCTGAGAGCGAGGCCTAAAAGGCCGAAACGTGCTGAGAGGCGCCTTTAGAAGGCGCCGTGCTGAGGAGCGAAGGCGCAAGCCTGAGCGTGCTGAGGAGCTTTTATATCTTGCGCAGGCGCTCGCGCCAGCCGGCGCGCCGGGGTCCCGCGAGCTCGACTTCGAGGCAGGACTCGGCCTCTGTCTTGAGCCGCCTGAGCTTCTTGCTCACGCGTTTCTCCATGCTGCGTCTCACCCGCGGGTAGCCCCGCTCATCTATCTCGGCGGAGAACTCGGAACACAGCTCCTCCGCCCTCCTGAAGAAGCTCTCGATCTTCTTGCGGCTCCCCTCCGAGAGCCACACCGAGCGCGGCAGGTACTGGTTTGACACCTCGTCGAGAAGCACGACCACCCGCTCCCTGCGCTCCCGCTCGTCGGGCTCATAGTTCTCCCCATACATGGAAGTCCAGGCTACGAAACCCCGGTAGAGCCCGGCGAGCTGCTCCCGGATCTCCGCGACCGCCACCCGGCGCCGCTCGACCCGTGCCCTCTCGACCTCTATCGTCCTCAAGGTACCGAACCCCTCCAGCATATATCTACGTCGCACACCTCGCCCACAACCTGTTGTGGGCGAGATCCCAAACATAGCACAACATAGAGCACTCTTTCAGCGCCGGGAGCAGCGAAAACTTCTACCATGTGCTGCACGTCGCGCCGGGCACAGGCGAGGACCTACCGGGCGTCTGCCCGGCTCACCGCGACGGCCTGCTTCTCCTCCGCCCACGCGATGTTCCACGAGGTCACAGGACTATGGATCTATCAATGTCCCACAGTGTGAATGTAGGAGGAGTGTGGTGGTGCTGTGGGTGGTCTTGATTCTTTCCCGGGCGCAAACTGGAGGCCAGTAAACGGGAACTCCGGAAAGGAGATCGAGAGATGATGACCAGACTGTTGAGTAGCGAGGAGACCAGCTCCGCCGCGGTAGTCGCCCTCTCGGCGATGGTCGTTGCGCTGGTTGTCAAGGGAGGCGGTCCGCTCTCACGCGAGCGTCTCCTGGCGAGGGTCTTGCCTGACCCCGTCGCCCGTCATGAGCCGGGGATCACACGGCCGTCACGTTCGTCCCTGCCGTCGCGGATTGCGGCTTGAGGAAGGAGAAGACGATGACGATTGACACTATCGACGCGACGAGGGAGAAGGGTCTCTCCGCGTTCCCGAGGGAGGACGGGCTGACGTTGTCGCTCTTGCTCGCTACCCGGGGCGCGACGAACCTCCAGCTCCGCTCGCACGAGGATGGAGCCATAGAGGCGGAGGACTTCTGGACGCAGGCCGAGGAGGCAAACGCCATCGATCCCATCGGGTAAGCCCGAACCTTCAGGGGCAAGCCGGTCGACGAGGGTAGATCTTATTTCAAGGAGGTAACGTGATGCGCAGAAGATTGACGGTACTGTTGGCTGTGGCAATGATGTTGGCGACGATGCTGGCCAACGCGGGGATGGCTTCAGCCGTCGCCCTCGCCAACGGGCAGGGCGGTGAGAAGGCTAACCCTAGCGCCTCGTTCGGCATAGCGACGGCGGTCGTCAACACCCAGAAGCATGGCGACTAAAATTTGTGTTAGCCAGCTTCTCTAACGAGTAGGGTCGGGGCGTTATGCCTCGGCCCTTCGTCTTGGTCGATGACATACGCTCCCTCATCTACTGGACTTAGAGACCATTGTCGTCGGGCTCCTCGCAGGCGAAGGTGGAGTTGCTGATCGAAGCCATCCCGAGCCTACTTCGCTTATCTGAGGTTATCAGGGAAAGTTTACGGCCCCGCCCTTGGAATAGGTGGAGATCCTCCGAAAAACCGACGCCGCGCAGGCCGGGCAATGAGTGCCGGATTACCACCACGACCCCACGAAATTCTCTAAGAATCTCGGATCTATAGTGTCTCTCGGGACTATTGCCTTATGCTCCAAGCAGGCGATGGTCGAGAAAGGAGAATGAAGGTGGGGAAAGTAGCGACGGGGCTCTCGATGTCGCTGGACGGCTTTATCGCCGGGCCGAACGACGCTCCCAAGCATCCGCTCGGCGAAGGCGGTGAGCGCCTCTTCAACTGC
>CADDZK010000333.1 GCA_902812425.1 Actinomycetota bacterium | reverse complement strand
CGGCAGATACTGCATGAGGCGCCGCGCCCCTTCGAGACCCGTCACGTCGGTGACGGGATGATCCCCACCGTAGAGAAAGCCCTCGACAGCGTGGTCGAGGGCCCTTATGCCCGTCGAGAGCCAGAGCCTCTCGGGCGTGAAGATCGTAGCCTCGGGATCTAGTACGACCACCGGCGGCACCGTCTTGGGGTCGACGAAGCCACGCTTCCTCCCCGCGTCCTCGTCCGTTACCCCGGCCCTGTGCGCCCACTCGGCCCCGGAGAGGGTCGTCGGCACGGCCACCTGCATGGGATAGCCGAGCTCCCTCGCCACGGCCTTGGTGCCGTCTATGACGCTGCCACCCCCGACGCTGACGAGCAGGTCCGTCGCGGCCGTCTCGGCCTCTGCCGCGGCCTCCTCGACGGAGCCGCCAGGGGTGTGCTGCCCTATGCCCGCGAAGGTGCCCGCGTGCCTGCCACCGAGCAACGCCTCGACGCGTCGTATGAGATCGGTCTTCTCGTCGAGGCTGCGTCCAGTGATAACGAAGATCCGGCCATAGGACCGGGCCTCCTCTTCGAGTCTCTCCAGGGCGCCAGCGCCGAAGTGGACGCGCGTCGTCGCGAGAAAGGTGTGGGTCCCTCCGTTCACGCCACCAGTCTACACCGGCGCGCCGGCGAGGATGGCCGCCTTCTCGGCCACGCGCCTCCCCTGGTAGCGGGCGACGGCGAGCTCCTGCTCGCCCGGACCTCTCTCCGCGCCATCAGTGCTGCTCGTTTCACCGCCCATTTTGCCCCTTCCGTGATAAACGGACTCAGGTCCACTTTAAGGCGCGAAGGTATCGCGGTAAACTGGCGGTGTCAAGATTTTATGGAGAGTGGAGTCGTGCAGAGGGTAAAGAGGCAGCGGGGCAAGACGGGGTGGAACCTGGATTATCTGGGGCGTCCTTCGGGCCGTGAGTCGGAGCGCAGCGACGCTGCGCGCAATCGGCGTGTGATCCTCCGGACGGCGCGAACTCTCTTCGAGGAGCGTGGCGTGACCAATGTCACGATGGAGGAGATAGCGAGGGCCTCTGGCGTCGGGAAGGGTACGCTCTACCGTCGCTTCCCCCACAAGGGCTTCCTCTGCCGGGCGCTTCTCGACGAGCCGACGAGGCGTTTCCAGGAAGAGACGCTGGAGATTCTGCATCAGCCTGGGGCGTCGGCCCTTGAGAAGCTCGACGTATTTCTCGACAGGCTCGTTATCTTCACCGCTGAGAACCTGGATCTACTCTACGGCGGCAACGAGCCGCTGTGCGGGGCTGACAGGCTGGAGCGCTTCTCGCACCCCGCGTACGACTGGCGGCGCTCGACCGTACTCGGGCTCCTGCGGGCCGCGGTCCGTGAGGGCGAGGTGGACGGCGGGCGCGACATCGAGTACCTAGCTACGGCGCTCCTGGCCCCGCTCGACGTGGATTTTTATTACTACCAGAACAGGGTACAGGGGCTACCTGTGGAGCGCATAAGTAGCGGGGTGCGCGCCCTGGTACCCCGTGGAGACTGAGATCAGCGATCGGAGGATAGAGAGATGGAACTGGGCGGGTTGCACCACATGACGGCGGTCACGACCAAGGCGGCTGAGAACGTGGCGTTCTACACCGACGTGCTGGGCCTCAGGCTCGTCAAGAAGACCGTCAACCAGGACGACGTCTCGGCCTACCACCTCTTCTACGGGGATGAAGTCGGCAATCCTGGGACCGAGATCACCTTCTTCGACTGGCCCCAGTTGCGCGTGGCCCCCAACCACCCCGGCGCGGGCGAGGTCTCGACCACGGAGTTGCGCGTCCCCGACCGCGTCGCGCTCGAGTGGTGGGTGGATCGGTTCCAGGATCTCGGCGTGAACCACGGCGTCGTCGAGGAAGACGGAGGACGCGCCCACCTCGACTTCACCGACCCTGAAGGGCAGCGTCTCCGCCTCGCCGCAGACGAGGGCGAAGGAGTGCCCGGCGGGGTGCCGTGGGAGGAGAGCACCGTTCCTCAGGAGATGGGCATCAGGGGCCTCGGGGCCGTAGACCTGACGGTGCAGGAGCTCGGTCCGACCGCGTGGGTGCTCACCGAGGTGCTCGGCTTCAGGAAGGTAGGCGAGCGCGATGATAATGGCGGAAGGATCGTTACCTTCGAGGTCGGAGAAGGTGGTCCCGGGACCACGGTGCGGGTCGTCGAGAGGCCTGATGCGCCGTGGGCCCACCTCGGGCGTGGAGGCGTGCACCACATAGCCTTCAGGACGCCGAACGACGAGGAGCACGCCGCGTGGAGGGAGAAGATCCGGCGCGCAGGCCTCGGGGTGACACCGCAGATAGACCGCTTCTACTTCCGTTCGATCTACTTCCGCGAGCCCGGCGGGGTGCTCTTCGAGATCGCCACCGACGGCCCTGGCTTCGCCACGGACGAGGACGCCGCCCACCTCGGCGAGAGCCTCTCGCTCCCGCCGTTCCTCGAAGACCGCAGGGAGGAGATAGAGGCCCGCCTCGACCCCATACCAGTGGGAGGTGGAGCCACCAGTCGTTGAACCCGAGGTAGATTCAGAAGGCTATTTTAAAGAGAAGGATTAAAGGAGAACAACATGAGTAATCTCGCGGCCCTGATACTGCGGCTCGTGCTCGGCTCTCTACTGACGGGCCACGGAGCCCAGAAGCTGTTCGGCTCGTTCAGCGGTCCCGGACTCGAGGGCACGAGCGGCTTCATGGAGATGCTCGGCCTCACGCCGGGGAAGCCCTGGGCGTATCTCGCGGGGCTCTCTGAGTTCGGCGGCGGCGTGCTCACGGTGCTCGGGTTCCTCAACCCCTTGGGGCCGCTCGGCATCATAGGCGCGATGGCGATGGCGTCCGTCAAGGCCCACGGGGGCAAGCCGATCTGGGTAACCGAAGGTGGCGCGGAGCTCCCCGTCACCAACATAGCGGCAGCGACCGCCCTCATCCTAAACGGTCCCGGCAAGTGGTCGCTGGATCGCGCCCTCGGCATCAACCTCCCGAGGTGGCTGGCGCCGCTCGGGCTCGTGGCCGTCATACTGACCGTTATGTACGCGAACGCAGATACCGGGGAGCCGGAGCAGGACGAGGCCCGCGAAGGGGCGGCGGGGAACGACGAAGCATAGCGTCTCCCTCCCGGACAGACGGAGATAGGCCGCCCGGCCCGCAGTGGCTCAGATGGGCCAGGCGCCTGCAGGCCATAGCCCAGGACGGGCTGACCTATGCTCAGGACGACTACGACCTCGGGCGCTACGAGCAGCTCAGGGCGCTCGCGGCCGAGATGCTCGCGGCCCACTCCACAGGCACCCTTGAGGAAGCCTACGATCTGCTCGCGCTAGAAGTGGGTCCCGCGACCCCGAAGGTGGACGTGCGGGCCGCGGTATTCCTGGAGGGGAGGATCCTCCTCGTCAAAGAGCCCGACGGCTGGTCCTTGCCGGGCGGCTGGGCCGACGTCGGCGAGTCTCCCTCAGAAGCCGCAACCCGCGAGACCCTGGAGGAGTCGGGCTACAGCGTGCGCCCGGTAAAGCTTCTCGCCGCCTACGACCGCGACAGGCACGGCCACCCACCCATCCCCTATCACGTCTACAAGCTCGTGTTTCTGTGCGAGGTACTCGACGAGACTCCGACCTTCGAGGTAGACTCAGAGGGGACCTCCTTCTTCGGCGAGCACGAGCTCCCCGAGCTCTCCATATCACGCGTTACCGGGCCCCAGATCTCACGTCTCTTCGAGCAGCACCGCGCGCCTGACCAGCCGCCCGACTTCGATTGACGAGGTCGTGGGAGCCGGTCTAGTCCCTGCTGACGCGGAGTACGGCCTTCCCCGTGTAGCCCCTGTCGATGAGCCGCCTGGCGACCTCCCCCACCTCCGTCCACGGCGCCTCGACCTCGATGCGTGGTCTTAATACGCCTTCTTCGACGAACCTCACGAGCCGCGCGAGTCCCTCGGAGGCAGGGTGGGCGAGGACTTCGTGGAAGAGGATGAACCCGTAGAGCCTCGTCCCTCCGGTGAGGTAGAAGCTCCGCGCGTCGAAAGTTACTTCCGTCCCGCCAGAGACACCGAATGAGACGCACGTGCCCTCGGGCGCCAGCATCGACAGGACGTTTCCGAGCACCTCCCCTCCGACCGACTCCAGGATCAGATGGTACGGTCCGTGCTCTCCGGCCGCGGCGCCGCTCTCGTCCACGACTACCTCGTGTGCGCCTGCTTCGCTGACCATCTCCACGTGCCCTTCGCGGCGGACGAGGGCGACCACCCGCGCCCCTGACATCCTGGCAAGCTGCAGCGCGAAGAGGCCTGCGCCGCCCGAGGCGCCCGTAACGAGGACGCTCCTTCCCAGGAGCCCGCCGCCCCTCTCGAGGGTGTACATCGCAGTGAGGCCAGCCACGGGGAGCGTCGCCGCCTCCTCGAAGGAGACCCCGTCCGGCAGCACGGCCAGCGCATTCGTCGGGACCGCCGCGAGCTCGGCCCACCCGCCCGATGGCAGGAATCCCACGACCCTGGCACCCTCATCGGGACC
>CADDZK010000332.1 GCA_902812425.1 Actinomycetota bacterium | reverse complement strand
GCCCGTGCTGTTGAGGGGCTTGAGGGACAGGGTCGGTGACCTTACGGCTGTGGTCACGGTCGCAGACGATGGGGGCTCCAGCGGCAGGCTTCGCCAGGAGCTCGGGGTCGCGCCGCCCGGGGACGTGAGGAACTGCCTGGTCGCGCTCGCGGGGCGACGAAGGCTCGCCGAGGTCTTCAACTATCGCTTCGAGGCACCGGGGGACCTGAACGACCACAGCGTGGGCAACATCATCATCGCGGCGCTCGCCGACATGGCCGGAGGGTTCTGCGAGGGCGTGGAGCAGGCTGCCCGCTTTTTGAGGATCAAAGGCCGCATCTTCCCTGCGGCGACCGAGAGCCTGACGCTCGTCGTCCGCTACGCCGACGGGACCATAACGCGCGGGGAGTCCGTGGTTCACGAGGTCGGCAAACAGGTCTCTGAGGTCGCCGTCGAGCCCGTGGGGGTTCCGGCCCCGCCTGGGGTCATCGAGGCGATAGAGGCCGCCGACGTGCTCGTGCTCGGTCCCGGGAGCCTCTTCACAAGCACCATCCCCGCGCTGCTCGGCGTCGGGGTGCGTGAGGCGCTTGCGAACTTCGACGGTCCCGTCCTCTACGTCGCCAACGTCATGACGCAGCAGGGGGAGACGGGCGACTTCACGGTCTCCGACCACGTCAGGGCGATAGCGGAGCACGTCGGGCCCGTCCTCACCGACGTACTCGTCCACTCAGGGGAGCTTCCGGCCGAGATCCTCGCCCGCTACGAGGCCGAGGAGGCCGCGCCCGTTGACATCGACAGGGACGTCCTGCGCGAGATGGGCCTCAGGGTAAGGGAGACGGACCTCCTTTCGAAGGAGATCCGGGCCGGTGTCCGCCACGACCCTGTCCTGCTTGCGAAGGAGGTGTGCGAGGCTGCCCTCGTTCGCCTCTGAGGTGCGTCGCCAGCTCGCCGCCGACGCGGCCTCGAGCGCCTTCGGCCGCTCGGAGCTCGCCGGTCTTGTCGACGCATCGGGCGTGTGGGACGGGGAAGGCGTCACCATACGTACCTCGAGCGCGGCAGTCGCCCGCTCCGTCGTGCGCCTGTGGCGCTCCGAGTTCGGGATGGAATCCAGGCTCTCGCCTATCGAGCCGGACCGCTTCGGCCGTACCCGATACGCGGTGCGCACCGAGGGCAACGGGGCGATACAGGCTGCGGAGGAGTTGAGGTTCGCGCGCACGGCGCGCACGCCTGCGGAGCGGGCCGGCTACCTGCGGGGCGCTTTCCAGGGGGCGGGATCTGTGAACCGGCCTGGCGGTCGCGGGGGGCACCACCTCGAGTTCGTACACCGCGAAGAGGGGTTCATCAGGCGCTGCGCGCAGTTCTCCCGCGCGCCCCTGAAGGTCGTGCGCCGGCGCGCGAGGTGGGTCGCCTACACCAAGAGCGCCGACGGCGTGACGACCGTCCTCGCCCAGATGGGTCTCAACGACGCGGTCCTCGAATACGAGGCGAGGGCCGTGCTCGGCGAGGCCAAGGCCAACGCAAACCGCGTCACCAACTTCGACGCCGCCAACGCAGGACGCACGGCGATGGCGGCGGCCCGCCAGCAGAGGGCCCTGGAGGCCCTGGATACCGAGCATCTTCCCCCCGCCCTCAGAGAGATGCTCGACCTCAGGCTGGAGCACCCAGACGCCTCGCTCGCCGAGCTCGCCAGGCTCGGGGGTCTCTCCAAGAGCGCCGCCAACCACCGCTTGAGGCGCCTGGTCGAGCTTGCAGCAAGTCAGCACGCTGCGCCCTGAGGGGCTACGCTCGTCAGCACGTCCCCTTCGGGGACTTGTCAGCACGCTTCGGGCCTAGTTCAGCCCTCGCTCGCAGCTTTTATCTTGTGGCCTCGCCCACAACCCATCAGGGAGATACCTCTCTTGAGAGGTGGTCACTGCAGACACACCCTGGCTGAAATGCTGATAGCGAAGCCGGAGCGTGCTGACCAGCTGACGAGCCGCCGCAGGCGGCGTGCTGAAAGCCTATGTTAATCTTCGGGCTTTTCGGGCAATATATAACTTTGTAGCAAGCTACAGACAGGAGAGAAGAGTGGCCGTAAGAGTAGGCGTAAACGGTTTCGGCCGGATCGGAATGTTGTTCACCAAGGCTGCGATGGACCGTGGCGACATCGAGGTCGTCGCCGCCAACGACCTGATGCCCTTCGACAGCCTGGCTAACCTTTTCAAGCACGACTCGACCCACGGCATCTGGCACGAGGACGTCTCCTTCGACGGCAACGTCCTGCACGTCGGGGACCACGAGATAAAGACCTTCGCCGAGCGTGATCCCGCCCAGATACCCTGGGGCGACGTTGGCGCGGATATCGTCGTCGAATCGACGGGCGTCTTTACCAGCCGCGACGGTGCGGCGGCCCACATCGAAGGCGGGGCGAAGAAGGTCATCATCTCGGCCCCTGGCAAGGGTGTAGATGCGACCTTCGTCTTCAAGGTCAACCACGAGGACTACGACCCCGAGAAGCACGAGGTCGTCTCCAACGCCTCGTGCACGACCAACTGCATTATCCCGATGGTGAAGGTGATCCAGGACAACTTCGGGATCGAATCCGGCTACATGACCACCGTCCACGCGTACACCAACGACCAGAGCCTCCTGGATGCGGCGCACAAGGACCCCAGGCGCGCCCGCTCCGCGCCGAACAACATCGTCCCGACTTCGACGGGAGCGGCGAGGACGGCGGGTGTGATCTACCCCGAGCTCCAGGGCAAGGTCGACGGGATGGCGATGCGCGTCCCCGTCCCGGACGGTTCGATCACGGACTTCGTCGCCCGTGTCTCGCAGGAGGCCTCGGCCGACGACGTGAACGCCGCCTTCAGGGAGGCCGCAGACGGAGAGCTCGCAGGCATCCTGCACTACTCCGAGGAGCCCCTCGTCTCCAGCGACATCGTCGGCAACCCGGCCTCGTGCGTCTTCGACTCACAGCTCACCATGTCCAACGGCGGGACCGTCAAGGTGCTCGGCTGGTACGACAACGAGTGGGGCTACTCGAACAGGACGTGCGACCTGGCCGCCTACATGGGCGAGAAGCTGTAAAGAGCTGGTCAGCTTCTCAGCACGCCGCCCTGCGGGCGGCTCGTCAGCCGGTCAGCCAATCAGTTGGTTAGGTAATGCCGTACAGCCGGGCTTCGTGACGTGCCCGGCTGCGCCGGCCAAAGAGCTTCGAAAGCGTAGCAAGCTGAAATGTTGACTAGCTGACAAGCGGAGCCGGAGCGTGCTGAGAAGCTGCCGACCGGAGGGAGGCAAATGAACAAGCGAAGCGTCAGAGACCTCGACGTGGCTGACAAAAGGGTGCTCGTGCGCGTTGACTTCAACGTGCCCGTCAGGGATGGTGAGGTCACGGACGACACGCGCATCAGGCGTGCGCTGCCGACGATACGGTACCTCCTCTCCGAAGGTGCTCGGCCGGTCCTGATCTCCCACCTCGGCCGTCCGAAGGGCGAGCCGGACCCGAAGTACGCGATGGACCCCGTCGCAACGAGGCTCCAGGAGCTGCTCGGCGAGCCTGTGAAGAAGCTCGACGCCGCAGTTGGCCCCGAGGTACAGGAGGCTCTCGACGGTTGGGATGGTCGGGGCGTCGTGCTGCTCGAGAACTCGCGCTTCTATCCCGGCGAGACCAAGAACGACCCCGAGCTGGCCGAAGGGCTCGCCGCCCTCGCTGACCTCTACGTGAACGACGCGTTCGGCGCGGCCCACAGGGCTCACGCAACGACCGTCGGGGTTGCCGAGAGGTTGCCCGCAGCGGCGGGGCTGTTGATGGAGGAGGAGATCGACTACCTCGACAAGGTACTCGAAAGCCCCGAGCGCCCCTTCGTGGCTATCCTCGGCGGGGCGAAGGTCTCGGACAAGCTCGGCGTCATAGAGAGTCTGCTGGGGACGGCGGACTCCCTGCTCGTCGGCGGCGCCATGTGCTTCACGTTCTTCAAGGCGCTCGGCTATGAGATCGGGAACTCCCTCGTCGAGGACGACTATCTGGAGGAGGCGAAGCGCCTCATGGATGAGGCCGGCGACAGGCTCGTCCTCCCCGTCGACGTCGTCGTCGCAGAGGCGATGGAGGAGGGGGCCCACTCGGAGACCGTTCCCGTGGACGGCATTCCTTCCGGCAAGATGGGCCTCGATATAGGCCCGGAGACCGTCGCGCTCTTCGAAGGGAAAATCTCTGGGGCGAGCACGATCTTCTGGAACGGTCCTATGGGCGTCTTCGAGATCGAGGCCTTCGCGAAGGGCACGGAGGGCGTCGCCAGGGCCGTCGCCGAGAGCGCGGCGACGAGCGTCGTCGGCGGCGGCGACTCCGTGGCCGCCGTCAACAAGCTCGGGCTCGAAGATAGGATGAGCCACATCTCGACCGGCGGCGGGGCTTCGTTGGAGTACGTCGAGGGCAAGGAACTGCCCGGTATAGCAGTCCTGCCCGACAAGTAGAAGGAGGAGCGCATGCCCCGACGCCCGATGATGGCCGCGAACTGGAAGATGAACAAGACCGTCAGGGAGG
>CADDZK010000331.1 GCA_902812425.1 Actinomycetota bacterium | reverse complement strand
CCCTGTCGCGGCGGCCCGAGATGGCCTGGCCGAGGATCTCCTCGGAGACGCCGTCCGAGTAGATGTCGGCCGTATCGAAGAGGTTGACGCCGGCGTCGAGGCACATGTCCACCTGGCGGGTCGCCGTGGCGACGTCGGTCGAGCCGACCATCCCGAACGGGCCACGACCGCCGAAGGTCATGGTACCTAGCGTCATAGACGAGACTAAAAGACCAGAGTGTCCTAGCTGACGATACTCCATGGGAGTCTCCTTGTGGTTGGCCCTGATACGAGCGTCAGCCTAGCACGGCGCGGTTGAAGCTGCGGCCGAGCGACACCTCGAGGTGATCCCGGATCGTGGCCCGCGTAACCGTGTGGATGCCGCGTTCATCTAATGAAGAGAGACAGGGATCTATCGAGGAAGGCAGGCCATGGGCAGGAGAGACGGAAGCAAACCTGATGAGGTGGTAGACAGGGGCGTGGGCCGGGTGGCTGAGACGGCTGGCACCTTGATGGGCGACGAGAGCATGCAATCCGAGGGTCGCGCTCTCAGCAGGACGCCGGACAGGGAGACCTACAGCGTGGTCGCCCAACCGGAGGGAGGTTGGGCAGTCGAAAAGGGAACCTCCGGCCAGGTCTCCAGCGTCCACCGTACCAAGGACGAGGCCGTACAGGATGCCCGCGGGCACGCCAAGGCACACGAGCCGAGCCAGGTCCTTGTCTACAAGAAAGACGGAAGCGTGCAGAGCGAACACACATACGGATAGGTAGGTCCTCGCGAAGCTTGACGAAAGGGAGTAGACGATATGACGCACAAACCCTCCGTGCACATCGAGTTTCGGGAGGAGGGATGGGCTGTACTCCGCGAGGGCAACAAGCGGGCGACATCCAGCCATCCTACCCAGGCGGAGGCCGCCGAGAGCGGCAGAGACCTCGCCCGTCGTGACAAGACCCAGTTCTTCCTGCACGCCCAGGACGGAAGGATCAGGGAGCACCGCGACTACAGCGATGAGCCGTCGGATAAGGGGGTCGTGGATCAAACATCCGAGACGGTCGGAGCGGTTGCAGACGCGGTCACAGGGACGAGTGGCGCCGTGGCACAGGCTCTCGGCGGGGAAAGGGACGCAACAGAGCCGGCGGAGCCTGATCTAACGTCGGGCGCCACGCAGACCGACCCGAGCATCGAGGAAACCCACCAGGACACCGGCGATACCGAGGAGACGCGCGGCCCGACCGACGCCGGCAGCGGGGGTCTTTCGGAGACGCCCGAAGAGCGGTATGCTGACTACGAAGTCTACGACCGGGACGATCAGAGGATCGGGCTGCTGAACGAGCTGTTCGTCGCCGAGAACGACGAGCCCGAATACATCGGGGTCGGGACAGATTCTGCGGGCAACAGATCTATCCTCGTGCCTGTTGAGGCCGTCACGATCGACGATCGACTGCACCGCATGATGATCTCACGCCCAAGGAGCTTCGTGGAGGCCGGACCGAGCCTCGGCTACGAGGACGAGGTCACACCCCGGCTCGAGCGTAGGGTCCGCCTCTACTACGGTCTCGAAGCTCTCTACGACGCCGAAGCCAGATCCGGCCACGCTGGCTACTACCCAGGTGATCCGGGCCTGACGGAGCCAGAGAGGGTTGAATCTTCAACGGCCAACACCTCCGAGGACGAGGTCAGGGTGCAGAGGGCCGAGGAGGAGATCAGGGTCCAAACACGCGAGCGCGAGGCTGGAGCGATGCGGGTGCGCAAGCGCGTGCGCACCGACAGAGAGCGTCTCGAAGTGCCCAAAAAACGCGTCGAGGTAACCGTCGAGCGCGTCCCCGTCGATGGAGAGAGAGTCCCCGTCGATGAAGGAGCCACTACACCCGAAATCGGGGAAGAAGAGATCGTGGTACCCGTCATCGAGGAAGAGATCGTGGTAGAGAAGCGGCCTGTGATCAAGGAGGAAATTCGCATTCGCAAGCAGGTCGTCGAGGATACCGAGGTCGTGGAGGAGGACGTCCGCAGGGAGGAAGTCGAGATAGACGACCAGACTCGTCACGACTCAGGATCCCATGCCGATGAGATCCGCCCTCGGCGTGAGGAAGACCGCCGGCACGGACGATAAGTGGCGGCGACCGCGAGAACCTTCACTATGAACACGGCCCTGGATCGGGCCTCCCTGCTGGCCAGGGCCAAGAAGGCTGCCCTGGAGAACGGTGCGACGTTTGTCGGCGACCGGGAATCGGGACGCTTCTCACACGCCATGATCAAGGGCCAGTACCGTATTGCGGGAGGGACGGTGATCGTCAGGGTGACGGACAAGCACTGGTTGATCCCCTGGTCCGCCGTGGAGGCCAGGCTGAGAGAGCTCGTGCGCTAGACCTCTCGCTGACTCTGTCGGCGGGCCGTGGAAAGGCCGGGCACAGACGTCAGGGACCCGCGGGACCACGGATCATGAGGCGGGTCTCGTCATCCCGTGTCCTCCCGTACGCGCGATACCCTTCGCATGCGAAGCTTCACTCAAAACGACGCCGTCGGGCTACCCTCGCTCGTAGTCGGCGGGGTTGGAGGGCACGGCCTTGCTGGTCAGGTAGCCGGCGTGGCTGATGCCAAGGAGGGCCACTATGCCCGTGCTCAGCTCGGGCAGGGCCTTTATGGTCTCCTGCGTACCGTAGAGTACGGTCCCCACCTCCGCCGCGTATGCGAAGACCACGATCAGGGTGAAGAAGAAAACCTGGACCTTGCCGAGGTCGAGGTAGGCTGCGGAGATGACCTCGTCGCCCTTGAAGAGGTCGGCGACGCTGGCGTCGCGGGGCCGCTCGAAGGCGACCAGCGCGCCCTGGGACTCGGCGAGCTTCTTCGGGTTGTCCCCGACCTTCTTCAACGCTTCCGTGGTCTTTTGCGCTGCCTCCGGGCTGACGTTCAGGTTCTTCTTCTGGCTCTTTATCGTTACCGCGGTCACGAACGATGCGGTGCTGATCCCCAGCAGGCCCCACACCTGGGAGGGCACGTCGATGTTAAGCGGGTTCGCCAGCGCGTCGGCGCGAATGTTGAACATCGCGATGGTGAGCAAAGCGGAGAGCACCAGCAAGGTCCACAGTACAAGCTGTAGCCTGGAGAGGGACATCTTGTTCCTGCTGTCGACCAGGAGCCCTTCCCACACCCCCGTCATCCCCTTGCCGATAACCACGAAACACAGCGCGAGGAGGAACATGATGATCAGCCAGGCCACCAGCCCGTGGGCCGGCTTGTCGAAGCCGGGGATCACTTTGTTCGAAGGGATCAGACCTACCACGAAGATCAGCACGATGAGGGTGAGGAGGGCCAGCGTGTGAAGGCCCCTCCAGGTCTGTGACTGTCTCTTGCCCGACCTGCCGCTCTGCGCCCCGCCGGCAGGTTGTGTCGCCGCATCCATCGTTGCACCTCGTTTGGCTAGAGAACATTCCTCTCACAGCACATGAAAGCGGATGGCAATGAAGCGGCGATGAATCTGTAGTAAATATGGCCTGAAATTTCCTGTGCTTCAGGGTCTTCGCGCTGCATGCAGCCCGTTTAGAGGGCACTGCAGAGGTAGAGGGACTCGAGAGCCGGGGGATCTTTACGGTGCTTACTCCTGCAGATGCTGCAGGGCAGGACGAACGCGGCCGAACTCCCTCTCCAGCGTCCCGAGCAGGTCCGAGACCCCGTCCAGTTGGCCCGAATCTCCTGCGCGCTCGAGTTCCTCGCAGACGCGGGCCATGGTCGGGGCCCCCATATTCCAGGCACTCCCCCTCAGCGCGTGGGCTTCGCGGCTGATCCGGTCCGCGTCTCCTTCGCGTGCGGCCTCGCTCAAATTCTCAAGCCGGCTCTCTGTGTCTTCGAGGAACATCCCTATGAGCTCCTCGAGCAGATCAGATTCGTCCTCGCCCTGCAGGCTCCTGAGGCTCTCGAGCACGGAGAGATCCAGGGGTGACTCTTCCGCGGCGTGCTCCCGGGGGGATACCGCGGGTTCCTGTACTCCGCCGATCCTGCGTTCCAGGACCTCCCTCAGAACCTCGGCCCTGACCGGTTTGGTGATGTAGTCGTCCATCCCCGCCCGCGACGCTTCGTCCCTATCGCTCTGCATCGCGTGAGCCGTCATCGCGATGATCGGAGTACGGCGCGCCTCACCCTCGCGCCGGCGTATCTCCCTGGTCGCCTCGTAGCCGTCCATCTCGGGCATCTGAACGTCCATGAGGACAGCGGCGTACTCGGATCTCGTAGCGGCCTCCACGGCCTTGGCGCCGTCGTCTACCAGGTCTACCTCATAGCCCAGCCTCTCGAGCATCTTCAGGGCCACCCTCTGGTTCACCGGGTTGTCCTCGGCTAGAAGAACGTGGGGCATGGTCGGTCGCTCCTCTCCCGGTGCGGGGGAATGCTGCACCGCTCGATCTCGCTCTTCGCGGTAGCTGGACGTCTCCGTGTGATCGGACCCCATCACCATCGCGACGGTGTCGTAGAGCCTGGATTGCCTGACCGGCTTGGGGAGCAACGCGTCGATACCTGCGTCCCGCGCCTCCTGACCCATATCCAACCCTATGGAGGTCAGGAGGACCAGACGAGTTCGAGAGAGCTCGGGGTCTGCGTT
>CADDZK010000330.1 GCA_902812425.1 Actinomycetota bacterium | reverse complement strand
CTTATAAGCGACCCGACTTATGGAAGGGCGGGTTCCGGTCGAGGGACCGGGCCCGTCCTTTCACGCAAGGAGAAGGAACCTTCGCGAGAGTGTCGAGGCAGATGTTCGAAGCCCAGGAAGGAGCGACGAGATGACTGACAGAGAGCGAGGGAATACCGACGCGCCGAGATCCGACGTGGACGAGGGCCGCGGCTCGGCCCCGCGCAGGGTCGGAGAGGTGCGGGAGGAGCGGGAGGCGGATCGCCGCCATAGGGAGAGCGAGCTCGGCACGAGTTGGGCCAGCGTAATCTTCGGCTGGCTCGCGGCGCTCGGCGCCGGCCTGATCCTCAGCGGCATCGTCGGTGGGATCGTGGGCGCCATCCTCGGCGCCATGGGCGTCAAGGGCGGCACCGAGGGGGGCATCGCTGCCCTCGTCGGGTTGTTGATCACGCTGCTTCTGGCCTTCCTTATCGGGGGCTACGTCGCAGGCAGGCTGGCCAGCCGCTCGGGGCTCAAGCACGGTCTCCTCGTGCCGCTTCTGGCCCTCGTGGTCACGCTAATTCTGGCCATCATAGGGAGTGCTATCGGCTACAGCTTCATAGACCAGCTCTCCGGCGTGACGCTGCCGCAGGGGGCGCAGCAGCAGATACCCCAGCAGAACCTCGGCACCATCCTGACCATCCCAGGCATACTCGCGCTGCTCTTCCCGTTCATCGGTGGGGCGCTCGGCGGGGTATGGGGCGCCAACACGGGCCGCGACCGCCCGTACAGGCCGTAACAGAGAAGCAAACGACAAGAAGGAGAAACCATAGATGGGATCTGTAACCCAGTCGCTACAGCAGGGGTTGAGCGCGTTCTTCGCCTTCATCCCGCAGCTAATCGGCGCGATAGTCATCCTGATCGTCGGCTACATCGTGGCCAAGATCCTGCAGGCCGTCGTTGCAAGGATCCTGAAGGCCGTAGGCTTCGACGGTTGGATGGAGCGCAGCGGCATAAAGCAGTTCTTCGATAGGGCCCAGACGAACCAGACCCCTGCTACCATCCTCGGCAAGCTGGTCTTCTGGTTCGTGTTCATCATCGCGATCACCATGGCCACGGACGCCCTTGGCATCCAGCAGGTGTCCGCCGTCTTCAGCCAGCTCATCGCCTACATTCCGAACATCATCGCCGCGGTCCTTATCCTGGTTCTGGCGGGCCTCCTGGCCCAGTTCGTCGCTGGTCTGGTGCGCGGGGCGACCGGCGTCGACATCCTCGGCACCGTGGCGCAGGCGGCGATCATGGTCTACGCGGTCTTCGCCGCCCTGACGCAGCTCGGCATCGCCGTCCAGCTGACGGCCCCCACGTTCCTGATCATGCTCGGCGCCGTGGCCCTGGCTGCGGCCATCGCTTTCGGCTGGGGCGCGCGTAACGTCGCCCAGGATATCGTCGAGAAAGCCTACAACCGCAGAGACGAGGCAAGGCAGAAGATAAGGGAGCAGGGCGACTCCTCCGTGACCGCCAGTGCGACTACAGGCACGACCGACGGTGCTGGCCTCGGCGACGAGGACAGGCCCGCCGCCCGTCCCCTGCGCCGCGAAGAGTAGAGTCATCTAACAAATTAATTCGAAGGCGGGGCCCCGAGGGGCCCCGCCTCTTTCGTGATGGGCGCTCCTTACTGATGTTCTCTGACGCCGCTTCCCCGTTGTCCGGCAAGACGCCAGCGAGAAGGTGTAGTGGTTTCGCGGCGATCTGAGCAGATCGTGGAGTCCCTGCGAGGAAGGCCCCGTGCATGGGTGCACTCTATGACGACGGGAGAGGCCAGTTTGCTCCCTTATCAGCCGGTTATCCCGACCAGCAATTCGAACGGGAACCCTCCGTCTGCTGCTGTGTACCCGGCTCACACGGCACCGTAAGTACGTGTCAGGCTATCAACAACCGGCGTTAGCGGGATTTACGGAGCACTTCGCGTTGAGCAAGCCGTATCCGTAGACATCATCCCTGCCCGGTGCGCCCATATCCGTCGCACGGTTCTGGAGCCGATTGGTGATCTGGTCAGCGGTGAAGTCCGGGTTTTTGGCCTTGATCAGGGCCGCCGTACCAGCGACTTGCGGAGCGGCGAAGGATGTACCGTTCACGTAAGCGTACCGATATCCCGGCGTGCCGTCGATGGGGTAGTTAACGTCGAACGTAGTGTAAATGTGGTCGCCAGGGGCCACGAAATCAACGCAAGGACCGGTGTTCGAGTAGCTCTCAATCGTCGTACCGGTGGTATCTGTAGCCCCGACACCGAGCACCCCTGGGAAGCAAGACGGGTAGTAATTATCGGTGTTGACCCCATTGTTGCCCGCCGAAGCCACCACGAGCGCGCCCGCGGCCTGTGCACTGCTGATCGCGTCGCCTAGAAGCGGGTCGGGGTTGGCGTCGGAGTTGACGTGTCCGAACGAGAGGTTGATGATCTTTACGCCCTGGGTCTGTGCAAGCCAGTTTATTGCGTTGGCGGCGTCTGCTGTGAGACAGACATCGGTGCAGGCCTTGGCCATAAGGAACCGTGCATTGAACCCTATGCTCGCCACGCCCAAGGTGTTATTCGTATCGCTGGCTGCAATACCAGCCACCGAGGTGCCATGGTAGTCGTAACCCTGTGCCACGTCGTCGCCCTCCACGAAGTCGTAGTCGACTCCGGCGTCGTCGACCAAATCTAGGTGGTCTGTCTGCCAGCCGGTGTCTACTAT
The DNA here is from genome assembly GCA_902812425.1 of Actinomycetota bacterium. Lineage (GTDB taxonomy): Bacteria > Actinomycetota > Rubrobacteria > Rubrobacterales > Rubrobacteraceae > Rubrobacter_D. The sequence continues at coordinate 1,882 of CADDZK010000330.1, read as the reverse complement.
ACCTACCCTGGCACCAGTGCCCCTGCTGTCGTTCCAGGCGCCTGGCGCCCTTATGGTGCGCAGCCAGTCCTGCCGGTCGTAGCGGGGGTCATCGGGAACGAACTGCGGCTCGTAGACATAGTTGGGCCCCGCCTCCTCGACCGAGGGGTCCTTGGCGACTATGCCTTTGGCTGCCTGCTTCACGGCGTCCAGGTTTTGGGCGTCGACGCTCCTGGTCTGGTAGCCACCGCCCCGTGTTCTGACGACGACTTCGTCCGGCACGAAGGTGGCTCCAGCATCGGTGACCATCGGCGGTGCCTCGGCGATCTGGTCGTCGGGTGGCGCATCTTTGCCCCATGCTGTTCCTGCAGCAAGTGCGACCGCCACCGCCACGCTTCCTAGCAGTGTTATCAACCTCTTACTCAAGGTCTGCCCCATTTGTGTCGTTACGGGTTCTCTACTCACCACGGTTCGGAGATTCCTTCTGCGAGCACGGTGTGGCAGTCCACCGGACTGTATCTCGGGCTGAGGCGTATAACCTCTCCTGCCGGCCTGAGCGCGCGGTGACTAGCCATTGTTGAGCTTACTCTGTGGACCATTCTGCTGTTCTGATATGAACGCCTGTGCTTCATCGATCACTCCCAAAAGGACCTCGAGCGTGGGATTGATCCGCTCCGAGTAGTGTCCTCCAATACTGACCGTCGTCGGCTGGCTGGGATCCATGGACAGCTCGATCCAAACGGGCCTGTCGCTCAAATCTGCAGTGTTGGACCGGCCGCAGATGACCATATCAGGGTCTAAGCGCCCGATCTCCTCCTCCAGGGAGTATAGATTTGTGGTCTCCACCTCAACCTGTGGGCGGAGCACCCGGAGGGCAGCGGCGATCACGCCTTGGTAGGCACGGTATTCTGGCTCGAAAGCGATTAATATCCGTATCTCAATCCACCCTGTCAACAGGCATGAGCACATTGCAGGATAGCAGACCATGCGCACAACTCTATATGCCATTCGGCGTATTTCTTCGACCTTTCCAGTATTGATTCGGCTTTTGCTATTTATGGACGAGACGTATCACCGCCTTGATGATCTCCTCACTGGAGACAGCGGTCGTGAGCACTTCGTCCGCCCCGACCTCTGATGCATCGCTGAGCCAGCCCGGTTTCGGGCTCGTGGCGAGCGCAAGCACCGGGAGACGAGGATACACCTCGCGCAGTTCGCCGATCAATCCGATCCCGAGCCCGTCACACAGGTCCAGGTCGATTACCGCGCAGTCTAGCCTGTTGCTCTGGGCCATCAAAGCTTGGCGAGCTTCGGCGGGGGATCCAGCGTGTACGTTCTCGCTGAAGCCTGCGTTTCCCGTGAGCATTACATCAAGGGCATGGCGGAATAGATCGTGGTCATCGACAAGCAGAGCTCGCTTCACATCTTGCTCCCCATGGGTGGAACCACCCATATATATGTTCTCTACGTATTCGAGGTTGGCTCTCTCAGCCAAGATCTTCCCCTTATCTGTAGGTGGGTCCTTTCCTACCCCCGCTTCGATCAAGGGCGAGGGTCGGCAAAGCCTGTGAGGCGTGCCAAGGCACACCTCTAGTAAGGGGTGTTAGCCAGGCCGTTCGATGGGCGATTGTTGAATAGAGCCTGGCCTAGGCAAGGAGTCGGAAGGCCAGAAGGGCTTGCCGCCTTGTAGTAGAGGCTTCGATAAGATGCTCCAGGCGCCGTATTTGTCGATAGAAGATCCCGACGCGCCACCGAAGGACGTTAGCCCGTTCAAAACAGAGCCGCCTCCAAAAGGAGATCCTCCGGTCGGGATCGGGCCCCCAGATGGTATTCCGGGTGCGGGGGCCACAGGGGGAATATGCGGATCCTTCACCGGATTTGGCATTCCCACCCCGCCCAGCAA